>JARRNW010000406.1:0-6043 GCA_037384565.1 Candidatus Thiodiazotropha sp. | reverse complement strand
GTGGGACGGTAACGGTTACCCCGACGGGTTGACCGGAGAGCAGATCCCGATCATCTCAAGGATCATCGCGGTGGTCGATGCCTATGATGCGATGACCACAACCCGCAGTTACCGTAGCCAGATCGATAAGAAAATTGCAATCGACACGATCGCCCTGGAAAGCGGCATGCAGTTCTGCCCGAAGGTCGTCGAGGTCCTGCTACAACTCCATCAGGAATCTCCAGAGGACATCCTGGCCACAAGAGATACCAAGCCACTAATATCTCCTACTTCAAGGAGTTAGTAGCAAACAGGGCAAGGAAGGCCATCCAAAAGAAAATCAACCGTAACGATTCATTCCAAGTGGCGCTGCAACCAGAATTCAAACAATGCGATATGCCAAAGCTTGCTGCCCCGAATTCGGGTGTGGTGCATATCCGGGGCAGCCAACAGATTCTTAATATAGTCAGTCTGAAACACCCCTCTGTCGCGAGCGGCACGGGTGTTGATGATCTCTTTCATGAAATCCAGGAACTCCCCCCTTACATATTTCAGTGCCGGCATCGGAAAATAGCCTTTCGGACGATCGATCACCGTTTCGGGGAGTAGGCCCCGGGCCATCGCTTTAAGGGGGTATTTACCCCCTTCTCTCAGTTTCAGTTCCGGGGGGCAACGGGCCGCCAGGGCCACCAGATCGTGATCGAGGAACGGAACCCGAGCCTCCAGTCCCCAGGCCATGGTCATGTTGTCCACCCTTTTGACCGGATCGTCCACGATCAACAGGGTCTGGTCGATATACATGACCGCGTCAATCAGACTGTCTGCCTCACAGGCTTCGAATCGTTCACGCAGCAGCGCCCGAGTGTAGTCCTCACCGGCAAACTCCGGGGCGATCATGCGCAAATATTCGTCATGGTCCCGGTCGAAATAGTGACGCGCGAATCGCTCAACCGGTTCGCCCTGCCGCTCTTCGGCGATGCGTGGATACCAGAAATAGCCACCGAACACCTCATCCGCCCCCTGACCGGATTGGACTACCTTGATCTGACGGGAAACCTGTTCGCCCAACAGATAAAAGGCCACTGCATCCTGACCGAACATAGGTTCCGCCATGTTGTCGACCGCCTCGGGCAGGCGTTTCAGGACCTCTCCGTTGGGTACCAGAAACTTGTGATGTCGGGTCCCGTAGCGTTGCGCTACCGGATCCGAGTACTCAAATTCATTGCCCTTCTCTTCCGGCTGATCCTCGAAACCCACGGAGAAGGTATGCAGATCGGACACCCCGGCTTCCGCCAGCAACGCCACGAGCAGGCTGGAGTCGAGCCCCCCGGAAAGCAGCACCCCCACCGGCACATCGGCAATGTCGTTACGTTTGCGCACCGCCTCGCGCAACTGATCGTGGATCGCCTCGAGCCAGTCGTTCTCGCTCATCGGCCTCTCCGGACGGGTTGCCGGGTACCGCCAGTAGGAGCGAATGCGTTCGGCGCCGTTCGCCTCGATGGTAAGTGTATGGCCCGGCGCCAGTTTACGAATGCCCCGAAACACCGTATGAGGTGCCGGAACCACCCCATGCAGGGTGAACTGGTAGTGCAGCGCCATGGGATCCAGCCGGGTATCCACATCACCGCCCGCCAACAGTGCCTGGGTATTGGAGGCGAAGCGAAAACGAGACGCGTCCTGGGAGTAGTAAAGGGGTTTGATACCAAACCGGTCCCGGGCCAGAAACAGGCGTTTCGCCTGGGTATCCCAGATAGCGAAGGCGAACATACCGGAGAGCCTGTCGACGCACTTCTCGCCCCAGGCATGATAGGCCTTGAGGATCACCTCGGTGTCACCCTCCGAGAAAAAGTGATAACCGAGCCCGCGCAGGGTGTCGCGCAGGGTTTTATAGTTGTAGATGGTGCCATTGAACACCAGGGCCAGATTGAGTTTCTGGTCCACCATGGGTTGGTTGGCATGCTCCGACAGATCGATGATCGAAAGTCGGCGATGGGCCAGGCCGAGCGCACCGTCGCTGTAGCTGCCGCCGTGATCCGGACCCCGGCGGCGAATCCGCTCACTCATCCGTGCCAGCACCCCGAGATCCGCCCCCCGGCCATCGAAACGCAACTCACCGCATAATCCACACATGCTCAGATTCCTGTCATTCGACCTTGAGAAACGTTAATCTTACAGGGCAGCGTCCCGGAATTCATGCAGGACACCAGGACCCCCTATCGCGCATTGAGCAGAACACGCTACACACCGGTGGCGGGAAATCCCTCTGCTACCAGATCCCGGCCCTGATGCTTCCGGGAGTCACGATTGTGGTCTCGCCACTCATCGCGTTGATGCAGGATCAGGTCAACGGACTGCGCCAACTGGGTATCTCGGCGGCGTTTCTCAATTCCAGTCTGAGTGGGGACGAGGCCCGGGAGGTGGAAGACAACCTCCAGGCAGGCCGCTACGACCTGCTCTACATGGCGCCGGAACGCCTGCTCATGCCGCGCACCCTGCAGATCCTGGAGGCCTCGCCGCTTGCCCTGTTTGCTATCGATGAAGCACACTGCGTCTCCCAGTGGGGACATGATTTCAGGCCCGAGTACATCCAGTTATCCCAGTTGCATGAACGCTTCCCGGGGGTGCCGCGCATCGCACTGACCGCCACCGCTGACGAACCGACCCGCCAGGAAATCCTGCATCGCCTGGTGTTGCAGGAGGCGCAACGCTTCATCGTCGGTTTCGACCGTCCCAACATCCGCTATCAGATCATGGAAAACGACGGTAATGCCAGGGAGCGCCTGCTAAGGTTCATCGAACAGGAGCATCCCGGCGACGCGGGCATCGTCTATTGCCTGTCCCGTAAACGGGTTGAGGAGGTCGCCGCCTGGCTGCAGACCCGGCAGATCAAGGCCCTTCCCTATCATGCCGGCCTGGACGCACTGACCCGGGAACGACACCAGAACCGGTTTCTTCAGGAAGATGGCGTGGTGATCGTCGCCACCATCGCCTTCGGCATGGGGATCGACAAACCCAATGTGCGCTTCGTCGCCCATCTCAACCTGCCCAAGAGTATCGAGGCCTACTATCAGGAGACCGGTCGTGCGGGACGGGACGGACAACCGGCCGATGCCTGGATGATCTACGGTCTCCAGGATGTCATCACCCTGCGCCAGATGCAGGCCGCATCAGAGGCGGAGGAGACTCACAAACGTCGGGAACGGCTCAAGCTCGATGCCATGCTGGCACTCTGTGAAACCACCGATTGCCGCCGTCAGGTGATGTTGGGCTACCTCTCCGATCCGCAACAGGAACCCTGCGGCAATTGTGATACCTGCCTGCAACCACCTTCGACATGGGACGCCACAGAGGCGGCACAGAAGGCCCTCTCCTGCGTCTACCGAACCGGCCAGCGTTTCGGCGTCAACTACCTGATCGATGTACTTCTGGGCAAAGAGAACGATCGGGTGACCTCCTTCAGACACCACCAAACCAGTACCTTTGGCATCGGCGGAGAATTCTCCGCAACGCAATGGCGTACACTCTACCGGCAACTGATCGCACGGGGGCTGCTGGCAGTGGATCTGGACGGCCATGGGGGACTGCGCCTGACCGAAGAGAGTCGCCCGGTACTGCGGGGCGAGACCCGATTGATGCTGCGAAAGCTGAACAAACCGGCAACTCACCGCAAGACCCGGCGCAACCGCACAGAGTCGTTGGACGAAGCGAATAACCCGCTCTGGGAGGCATTGCGAGCCCTGCGTCGTGAGATCGCGGAAGCCCAAGGAGTTCCCGCTTACCAGATATTCCACGATGCAACCCTGATGGAAATGATCGCGCGACGTCCCGTAAACCGGGAACAGATGGCTGACATTTCAGGGGTGGGCGTACGCAAGCTGGAGGCCTATGGTGATGCCTTTCTCGCTTGCCTGGAGACTTTCTCAACACCGACGGCAAGCGTACCGGACAGTATGGAGGAGACCCTCGATCTGCTGCGGGCAGGACTCGATGTCCCGGCAATCGCCGCACAACGCAACCTCACCTCCGGCACCATCTACACCCACCTGGCTCAAGCCATCACCGAACAACGAGTGAGGCTCGAAGAGGCCTTGCCGGTATCCTCCCAGCAGCTCGATCTCATTTGCAGGGCCTTTGAGCACCAAGCGCCCAGCGAACGGCTCAAACCCATCTATGAAGCATTGGACGGTGAATTCGAATACGGGGTTTTACGCTGCGTGCAGGCCGCGATGGAGGCCGGGAACTACGTGAAAAACCCCAACCAATTCGCATTTCCACACAAATAACCACGTTATTCCACTATACTGAGTATTATTTTTCAGTTCGATCAGGAGAGACGCGGTATGGATCCACAATCCCTGGTTCAGGAAATTGAACATCTTGTGTCACTGCCCGACATCTGTGTCCGGGTCAACCAAATGGTCAGCAGTCAGGACTATGCAATGTCCGAACTGGCCGAACTCATCGCGCAGGATGCCGATATCTCGGCGCGCATCCTACGGATGGCTAACAGCCCCCTTTACGGCCAAACATCGAAGGTGGAAACCCTCACCCGAGCCGTGACGCTACTGGGTGGCGAAGAACTGCGTAACCTGGCAATGGCCACCGTCGCGCAACGCACCTTTGCGGGAATACCCGAAAGTCTCGTCAACATGACGGACTACTGGCAGCACTCCGTAACCACTGGTGTCATGGCCCAGATACTGGCCAAACGCTGCAACATACTGCATAGCGAACGGCTGTTTGTACTGGGTGTACTGCACGACGTGGGACGACTGGTAATCTATCTGGCACTACCGAACGAATCACGGGACATCCTGCTCATCACGGGTGGAGACAACTGGATCCTTTCGGAGGTGGAACAGGATGTTCTGGGTTTCACCCATCTCGAAGTGGGCCAGGCACTGATGAAATCCTGGCATCTGCCTGAAAGTTTCCAGGCTGTTGCGGGTTATCACAACGCTCCGGATAAGGTTGTCGACTTCCCGTTGGAGGTTTCCCTGGTACATATCGCCAAGGCCGTCGTCAATGGTGACAGTGTAGGCCTTTCTATCAACGAGATGCTCTGGGCCATCTCATCCGACGCCTGGCAGATCACCGGCCTGCAACCCGATGAGGTCGCGGAGATGATCGAGGAAATGCACATCCAGAGTCAGGAAGTCTTATCCTTGGTTTTTACACCGCAACAACGTACAAGGGTATCTTAATTAACCCGGCACCTAAATATGCCATGTTCGGCTGAAGAGCTGTATCCCATGAGTTGGGAATGCCCTTCACGCAATGATTGATCGACATCAATACTCTGTTAAAAAACCAGACATAAAGGAACTTAATACGGTATTTTGCCTCTCCCCACAATTGATTGAAATCTAGTTGAGACACTACACAGGTCATCCCCGAACCGCTCGTGTATCCCGGTTACCGGTTTGCAGCGATCACTGGAGGACATGATGAACAGGACCCAAGCAGGGATTCGTCACTGCCAAGTATTCCGGCCGATAGCCCCGATTCACGGAACGCTTCCCTGCTCAACTCAACAGTCTTCACATTCGACCCCCTCTATCACCACAATTGCTTGATACGGATATCAATGGCTAACACTCGGTGGCAACTGCTCCCCGCGAAATGGCAACGGGATTCACTCTTTCGCCCGGCCCTGGTCGAGGTTCACCGTGAGATTTATCGCCAGTTTTTTCACAATGACCCGCGAGTAAATCCCCATCTGGGTTTTCATCTGCACGCCTACTGCCGGTCAACCCATTGGCGTGCCACCTTGATCTTAACGCCCTGGATGATGTCCCGACTGCTCTTTCCCGAGCACGACCCCAAAATCCTCATCCCGGACGGGTGGAGTGGAGAAGACCGCAGCCATTCGGAGTACCAGACCACCGGTCCCACCCTGAAACTGGGATGTTGTGGAAACGAGATGATCGCAAATCTCAATTACCACACACAGCTCGGTCATTACCTGATTCAGCCTCTCGCCTTGAACATGCGTAACTACAGCAGCCCGAATGAGGCTTTCGAAATCTGGAACAGGCTGTTCCACAACCATACATTAAGCATG
>JARRNW010000405.1:0-3831 GCA_037384565.1 Candidatus Thiodiazotropha sp. | reverse complement strand
GTGCGGCTCGCCGCACCGAATGGGAAGAATCGTCGATAATCCAGCAGTTTGAAATTCCTGGATAACCGGATCAGAAGTCTGATTTTAAGGCGTATTTCCGGACGCTTGTGGTAGCTGATTGTGATGGGTAATCGGGTTTCATTATGGTTGATAGTCGCCACAGTCCGGCAGGTGGATTCGACAGGGTTTAACGTTGCTTTAACAGGTGTGCGAATAAGCCGGTGGGGAAACTCTCAGGGACGATATTGGGTCGACAGCATGAGTGAAGGCATGGAAAGCCCGGTGTTTTGCTAAACGATTACGATTCAACGATGGTGACCCATGCAGCTGTCGGGTTCAAACCACGACATGATTGCGGTTGTAATACCAGGTCGAGTGTCTAAATGTTGATGATGATGTCCTGATTCAGCGGGTTGTTAAATGAGGGTGCCTTGCCGGTTTCGATACGCGATGGTGCCTGTCTGTGCCGCCCCGCCACTTTTGCATCTTCAGTTTCAATGCGTTAGGGTGAAAGATGATCAGGAAAAACAATAGGAATCTTCGTGACAGATGAAACCCAAACCAGAATTCGCCTGGAGGGTGTCAGCAAGGTATTCGGTCGACAGGCGCAGCGCGCGATAGAAGATCTGCGAAACGGCAAGGGCAAGACTGAGGTGCAGAGCGAATATGCTGCTGTTGTCGGTGCCTTTGATGTTTCGCTGGAGATCATGAGCGGTGAGATCTTCGTGATCATGGGCTTGTCTGGCAGCGGTAAGTCCACACTCCTGCGATTGGTTAATCGGCTGCATGAACCTTCTACCGGCCGTGTCTTTATCGATGGCCAGGACATCACCCAGTTCAATGCCAAGCAGCTGCGCTCACTGCGCAGGCAGAAGTTCGGCATGGTCTTCCAGAGCTTCGCACTGTTACCCCACCGTACGGTAATGGGTAACGTTGAGTTTGGTCTGGAGATCCAGGGCGTCGCCAAAGCCGAGCGACGCAAGCGCTCGCAGGAAGTGATCGAGACCGTCGGATTGGACGGCTACGAGACGAATTACGCAGCAGAGTTGTCCGGCGGCATGCAGCAGCGTGTGGGACTGGCCCGTGCGCTCGCGGCCGATCCCGAGATCCTGCTCATGGACGAGGCCTTCAGTGCGCTCGATCCATTGATACGCAGCCAGCTGCAGGATGACCTGCTGGAGATACAGGATCGCCTGGGCAAGACCATCGTGTTTGTTTCCCACGATCTCGACGAGGCGCTCAAGCTCGGCAACCGCATCGCCATCATGCGCGACGGACGCCTGATCCAGGTCGGTACACCGGAGGCGATCATCGCCAACCCGGCCGACGAATACGTTTCCGCGTTTGTCGAAGGCGCGGACCGCACCCAGGTTCTGACCGCCGAGCAGATCATGCGGCGTCCGAGCACCACCGGTCATCCCAACGATTCACCCCGCACCCTGCTGCGTAAGATGGAGCGCAGCGGTTTCGGCGGTCTGGTGTTGGTCGACAGTTCGCGCAAGGTGCATGGCTACATCGGTCTTGACGAGACCATCCGGCAGCGCGATGCAGAACGCATCGATATTCAGGGCGTGCACGAACTGCCCGCCGCGACACTGGATACCAATCTTCACGATCTCATCAATCTGGTCAACGAAAATATCTCTCCGGTGACCATTCTCGATCCGCGCCAGCGGGTGATCGGCATCGTCGACAAGAGTACGCTGCTGGCCGCCCTGGCGCAGGGTGAAAACCCGCCGGAAAAGATGGATGAAAATACCGCCGACAATCAGGCGGCGCCCGACCAGGTCGCCTGAAGGAGGCCCAATATGAATTATTCACTGGGAGATCCGATTCCCATCGGCAAGGTCGTCAGCGATGGGGTCGACTATCTGACCGAACACTACGCGACCGCTTTCAACGCCATTACCGCCGGCGTGCACTTTCTCATCGCCGGCCTCAAGAACGGTCTGCTGGCGATTCCACCCATTGCCTTCATCGCCGTCATCGGCATGCTTTCGATATGGCTGCTGGGCTGGCGCCGCAAGGGGGCGTGGGGATTGGGAGTGTTCGGCGTGGCCGGTCTGCTGCTGGTGCTCAATCTCGGCTATTGGGCCGCGCTCATGGAGACATTGGCGCTGGTGCTCGCCGCCGAGATCATGGTGGTGATCATCGGCCTGCCCCTGGGCATTCTCGGCGGGCGCAGCGAACTCGCCGACCGCATCATGCGGCCGATACTGGACATCATGCAGACCATGCCGGCGTTCGTCTACCTGGTGCCGGCGGTCATTTTCTTCGGTCTGGGTCTGGTCCCAGGCGTCATCTCGACGGTGATCTTCGCGTTGCCGCCGCTGATCCGCCTGACCACCCTGGGTATCCGCCAGGTACCGCGGGAACTGGTCGAGGCATCCAACTCCTTCGGCGCCACCTGGTGGCAGATGCTCATCAAGGTGCAGTTGCCCAGTGCCTTGCCTTCGATCATGGCCGGAGTCAATCAGTCGATCATGCTGGGGCTGTCCATGGTCGTGATCGCCGCCATGATCGGCGCCGGCGGTCTCGGTAACGTCGTATTGCAGGGCATCACCCAGCTCGATGTGGGCAAAGGTTTCGTAGGCGGACTCTCCGTCGTCATCATCGCGATCATTCTCGATCGTATCACCCAATCCTTCGGTCAGAAGAGGAGTAAATAACATGCAGAGATTCTTGCGATTTCTACCAGCGGCCCTGCTTGCCGCCATCCTGATGAGTGTGGGCCTGTTGTCCACCGCCGTTGCCGCCGACAAGCCGACCATCAAGATCGGCTATGTGCAGAGCTGGCCATCGAGTGACATCACCACCCACTTGGCCGGTGCGGTGATCGAGCAGCGTCTGAAAAACCCGGTCGAGCTGGTCGCTTCCAGCGCCGGTCCTATGTGGGAGGCCGTGGCCAGCAACCATTCCGACGCCATGCTGACCGCTTGGCTGCCGAGCACCCACAAGACCTACTACGAGAAGCTGTGGTCCAAGGTTGTGATCATGGGGCCGAACGTGACCGGTACCCGCCTCGGTATCGCCGTGCCCAATTATGTGCCGATGGATACCATCGAGGACCTGAAGAAAAATGCCGATAAGTTTCAGAATCGTGTCGTTGGCGTGGGCGCCGGCGCCGGTATCAACATCAACACCGAGAAGGCGATCAAAGCCTACGGCCTGGACGGCTTCAGCCTGCAGACCAGCTCCACCGCTGCGATGACCGCGCAGCTGCAACGCGCAATCAAGAGCAAGCAGTGGATCGCCGTCACCGCCTGGACGCCGATGTGGATGTGGGCCAAGTTCGACATCAAGTTTCTGAAAGACCCCAAACACATCTACGGCAAGGGCGGATACATCGGTACCGTGGTCAATCCCGCGCTGGCGAAGAAGTCACCCGAGGTGTATGCCTTCTTCAATCGTTTTGCCATACCGCGCGAAGAGCTGTCGCAGATGATGCTAAAGGTGAAGAACGGCAAGGACATGAACCAGGTCGTGGAAGACTGGATCAAGGCGCATCCCAAGATGGTCGACAGCTGGGTCTCATGACTCCCTGAGTTCGGCAGCGTATGAAAACGTAGACGGGGTATCAAGAGTAGATGCCCCGTTTTCGTATGCGTAGTGTCGTATCGCCTTCGATCGAAATGGCGGTCGTTCAATTACTCAGTAGTCAGTAATTAAGGCAACATATGTGGGGTCAACCCGCCCGTGCTTTAATTTTCGTGACAGGCGGAACAACGATCGTACCACCTGTATCAGCGAAATAGTCATCTAACTCAGCGGAAACATCAATATTCATGATCCCATCGATATCGCTCTGGTTTTCCCTAGCGTTGCATAAAC
>JARRNW010000404.1:0-4664 GCA_037384565.1 Candidatus Thiodiazotropha sp. | reverse complement strand
GATAATTGGATACCCGTCCCTCTGGGGTCCGCTTGACGGTAATGCGGTAGTGGTCGTCACGGGGACGATCCGAAAGTGAGTAGCAGCGGATTACTGTCTGGTCAGCCTGCCCGGGTTCATTCGGCAGGTCGAAACGGAAGGTAAGATACTGGCCCGGTTTGAACATGGGCAGGGCCATAGGTGGTTCCGGTTCCAGGTAGAAAGAGGCGATGTCGCCCGCGGCGTTTTCTACTTCACGGCGCACTATCCGAAAGGGTTGGAAGCCTGTCCAGGTGGTCGGCGCATCGTTCTCGGATGCTGGATGGGGTTCTAGAGGGGGACCCTGCAATTTCATTTCAAACGCATAACCGGTATCCGGTTCACGGCGTCGACGGCGCACTGTGAGCCACAGCGCCAGCAGGAGCTGACCAAGAATCATTGTGCCGATAATCAGTGCCAGTGTACCCGAAGTCATGTCGCGTGCGTGTACGAGGTGTCGTTGTGAGGGAGACTGTTGAGAATTCTAATCGTACTAGATGAACTAAAACTGAAAATGGCAAGTATGGGGTTGGGGAAATTGAATAGGGCACGCCGTCTGGTTCTTACAGACGGCCGGTTTCCGTCATGAGCGGTTCATATCCGGAGGGTTTTGGATCCGGCAGTAGCGTTCGATGAACTGATGTGCGGGCAGTGGGGGTGAGAGCAGATATCCCTGTACTTCGTCGCAGTGGTAGAGACGCAGATGATGAAAGGTGACCGCGTCCTCCACGCCTTCGGCAATAGTGCTCAGTCCCAGACTGCGTGCCATGGTGATGATCGCCCGGACAATCGCGGCGTCATCCGGATCAATGAAGGATTGGTCGATTTTCAGCTTGTCGACCTTGAAACTCTTCAGATAGGCCAGGCTGGAATAACCGGTTCCGAAGTCATCGATCGAGAGCCGTACGCCCAGCTGTTTGAGTCTCATGATGGTGGCGAGCACCTTTTCGGTGTCTTGAATCAGGATCGATTCGGTCAGTTCGAGTTCCAGGCGTTGCGGATCCAGCCCCGAAGACTCAAGAGCCTGGGTCACGGTCGCTTCGATATCCCCCTGTTTGAATTGCAGGGCTGAGAGGTTCACCGCGACCTGAATGTCGGGCAGGTTCTGAGTCTGCCAGTTCGCTGCCATGCGGCAGGCTTCCTGCAGGACCCACGCACCTATGGGTATGATGAGACCGCTCTCTTCGGCGGGGGGGATGAAGCGGCCGGGCAGCATCTGGCCATTGCCGGGATGGTTCCAGCGCAGCAGAGCTTCGGCCCCGATCAGCTGGCCGCTGGCGATCTGAACCTGAGGCTGGTAGTAGAGTTCGAACTCGCCTCTGGCGAGCGCGCTCTGGAGATCGGAATGGATTGCCAGGCGGTCAATAGCTTCGTCATTCATCTCCTTGTTGAAGAACCGATAGGTATTGCGACCCGATTGCTTGGCCCGGTACATGGCGGTATCCGCCTTCTTCTGCAGGGTTTCCAGATCCTGCCCATCGCCGGGATAGAGGGCAATGCCAACCGACAGGGTGACGGTTATTTCGTGTCCGTCGATACGGAACGGCTTTACAAGGTTCTGCCTGAGCTTGTCCAGCACATGGATGCACTGTTCTGCCTCCAGCAGGTCTGGCAGCAGAACCATAAATTCATCTCCGCCGAGTCGGCTGATGGTGTCTGTTTCACGCAGGGCATTCGATAGGCTCCGGGTTACCTCGATCAACAGTCGATCACCCGCGCTGTGGCCCAGGGAATCGTTGATCGTTTTGAAGCTGTCCAGGTCGAGAATCAGCAGCGCCAGTTTGGTTTCGTTTCTCTCCGCTGCGCTGACGGCCAGTTGTAAGCGGTCCTGAACCAGCGACCGGTTGGGCAAGCCTGTCAACAGATCATGATATGCGAGGAAATGCGCCCGCGATTCAGCGGCCTTGCGTTCGCTGATGTCGGTGAAGATCCAAATGCTGCCCTCCTGGGGCCTGGCCGGGTCGAGAATCCTGCCGGTAGCCTCAACCCAGAACAGACTGCCGTCGGCCCGCTTCATTTCCAGGCTTCCGCTGAAGGATGTATCGGTTTGCGTGGCATAGGCCCTGGCACCGGCAAGCTCGAACATCTCATCGTCAGAATAGAGCAAACGCATCGACTCCCCTTCCAGGGAACGGTGTCCATAGCCGAACATCTCCCGAAAGCGCCGGTTGCAGTGAAGGATCACTCTGTGACGTACCATAACGATACCGACCAGGGCGTTGTCGAGCAGCGCCTGCTGTTCGGTTAACACCTGTTTCAGCATGGCTTCGTTGCGCAGACGTTCGGTGACGTCGCGCCCCACCAGAACGCCGTAGCATTGCTGTTCGACATTGGCGATACCATACGAAAGCTCCAACTGGATGCCTTTGCCTTTCAGATCCAGGGTGGCGATCTGGGTATGTGGAGTGGGCGCGCGAGCCGAGGTTTCCTGCATGTCCCGCTGTAGGGTTTTCAGCACGCTTTGGCTCTCCTGAATGCGCAAAGAGAGAAAGGTGCGGCCGATCAACGCCTCGACCTTTTCCCCCACCAAAAGTCCCAAGGCGCTGTTGGCGTCGATGATGCGTCCTTCGGGAAGTTCCAGCAGGAGAACAAAGTCCGGAGTGTGGTCCAGCAGAGTGCGGAATCGTTCCAGACGATCCAGGTTCTGCCGCAGCTGGGGGTAGTAACTCTTACGAAACGAGCGCTCGCCCAGACCGACGATCTGATCGTGGAGTTGTTGCCAGCGTGGGTCCGGGGTTACTTGAGACATGACACTATAAGGCTTCATGGAATATCGTTTTGAGATCGTCCTGGTTGGCGCGGCGTGGATTGGTGACCAGACACACGTCGTGATAGGCATGGCGGGAGAGTTCGGGAATGTCACCCGCATGCACTTGACGCTGACCCAATCCCGCTTCTATACCCACCTTGCGGCGCATCTCCAGCAGACTGTTGGCGATACGATCCCCACCCTGTCTTTCCGTCAAGCCCTGCAGGTTCAATCCCATGAGGTCTCCGACCCGGGTGTAACGATCGGCGCAGGCCGGCATGTTGAAGCGGACTACATGGTCCAGCAACAGGGCATTGCATTCACCGTGCGGGAGGTCCAGGTAACCGCCTAGCGAGTGCGCCATGGCATGTATCGCACCCAGGCTAGTATTGGAAAAGGCCAGGCCAGCGTACAGACTGCCCAGCAGCATATTTTCCTGGGCTTCGGGAACGGCTGTTTTCGCCACGGCAGCTTCTATGTTGTTCCAGAGCAGCCCGATTGCCGCTTGAGCATGCAGGTCCGAAATGGGTGAACTGGCGGTGGATACGAAGGCCTCGAGCGCATGGGTCAGTGCATCGATTCCGGTGCAGGCCGCCAGGTAGGGGGGCATGGTGAGGGTGGTTTCCGGATCGATCAGCGCCACGTCGGGCACCAGGGATTTGCTGATGATCGACATTTTATAGTGCTGGTTCTGGTGGACGATGATACAGAACTGGGATATTTCCGCGGCTGTTCCCGCGGTGGTGGGGATGCAGATCAAGGGGGGGCCGGGGTGTGGGATACGGTCGATGCCCTCGAAGTCTCGTATGTCCCGGTTATTAGTGTGGACAATACCGATGCCCTTGGCGCAGTCCATGACGCTGCCGCCGCCGATCGCGACGATCAGATCGCAGTGCTGTTCGGCATAAAAAGCGGCTCCAGCCATGACTTCGTAATCTTTTGGGTTCGCTGTCAGACCGTGGAATACCGCGTATTCGATTCCCACCGCTTGCAGATCGGTTTCGACCTGATCGAGCCAGCCAGCCGCGATGACCCCCGGGTCGCTGACGATAAGTACCCGGCGTGCCGCGAGATTTTGGGCGTAGTGGCCGACCCGGTGGCGTGCGCCTACCCCGAAAATGAATTCAGGTGCGACGAATTTCCGCATCTCATAGGTTGGCATCGCTGTCGCTCGGCCTCGTTCGAAGCGTTTGGAATACTGATCATCGGCGACCGGCCCGATGTCTGGCTGTGGGAGGGTGCCAAATGCACGATTGAGTCGTGAGGCTCGATGTGACGGATCAGCCGGACCGGGTAGCTACGCCCCGCAAGCAATCCGCTGCAAACAGATTATCTGAATCGGCGTGACCCGTCTCCCATAGCTTAAGTATGGTAAGGCGCTTACGTTGACGTCAAGGTGGGCGAAGGCCCGGATCGGGAGTTCTCAGCCTGCCTTGCTGTAATCGGCAACAGCCTCGAAGGGCCGTTGGGTGAGGTCTCGCGTAGTGTCCTATTGCAGTCTTCTTGGCTGGCATGACCCCTCCCCCAAAAAGCCGGAGAGGTTAGCAAAAAGACGGAAAAACAATGCGTTGGGAAAGATTCCGGTTGAACGTGAACACCTATTCCGGAAAACCCGGAAAAAGTGTTCACGTTCACCCGGAACAGGTGTTCAGGTTAGGCTGGAATACGCATATAGCATCCTTAAATACATTTACCCACCTGATGCTTCAGGAGTCAACGCATCTGATTAATCGCGTCAACACCGTTCTGCTGACGCTTTAAAATTGCGTGAAGAAATTCCACACCTCCGACTTGGTCCAGGTGACGTCGCCGCCACCGTAGGCTGAATTGGTCCCATCCACTGGCGCCGGGGTGTGACCGCCGCCATCGAACGCACACCAGCGGACTGGATACCCAT
>JARRNW010000403.1:0-4668 GCA_037384565.1 Candidatus Thiodiazotropha sp. | reverse complement strand
ACATCCAACACCGACGGGTTATCCGCCTGGCGTTTGCCTAAAGGCCGTGGTTCTCTCGCGGAACGGGTTGATCGTCGGATCCCGCGCTTGTACACAACACGAACACTGACAACGCCATGCAATTGATCAACGGACTTCATTTCAGAAATATACGGGGTGATATCTATGGCGGCCTGACCGCCGCCGTAGTAGCGCTACCCCTGGCTCTGGCCATGGGCGTCTCTTCAGGCGCCGGACCGATCGCCGGTATCTACGGCGCCATCTTTGTCGGCTTTTTCTCCGCCCTGTTTGGTGGAACCCCGGCCCAGGTTTCGGGACCCACCGGACCCATGACCGTGGTCATGGCCGCCATCTTTACCCAGTACACCGGCATGTTCCCGGACGATCCCGCCCAGGGCGCGGCTGTTGCCTTCACCGTGGTGATGATGGGCGGGCTGTTTCAAATCGTTGGTGGGTTTTTGAAGATCGGTAAATTCATCGAACTGGTGCCCCACCCAGTAGTGTCCGGATTCATGAGTGGCATTGGCGTCATCATTATCCTGCTGCAACTCCCGCCGTTGCTCGGGTTCGATGCCCAGGCGGGACCCATGGCCTCCGCCCGGGCAGTCCCGGATGCATTGCACAGCCTGGTGCCCCCGGCGTTGATGCTGGGTGGCCTGGCCTTGGTGATTGTCTATTTCATGCCCAAGTCCCTGGGCCGGATCATCCCCTCACCATTAGTGGCTCTGATCCTGGGAACTCTGGCATACCTGATGTTCCTGCAGGGCAGCGATGTGAAGGTGCTCGGCGATATCCCCAGCGGCCTGCCCGATCCCCATCTGCCCACCTTCACCCTGGCCTTGCTCCCGGAAATGCTCAAATCCGCCCTCACCCTGGCGGCCCTGGGCGCCATCGACTCCCTGCTGACCTCGTTGGTGGCCGATAACATCACCCGTACCTACCATAAATCGGACCGGGAACTGATCGGTCAGGGCATCGGTAACACCATTGCCGGGCTGTTTGGCGGTCTACCGGGAGCCGGGGCCACCATGCGTACCGTGGTCAACGTCAAGGCGGGGGGCAAGACCCCCATCTCCGGAGCGCTGCACGCCCTGGTGCTGCTGGCCATTGTGCTCGGTGCCGGCGGACTGGCAAGCCATATCCCCAACGCAGTGCTGGCGGGTATCCTGATCAAGGTCGGCACCGACATCATCGACTGGGACTACCTCAAGCGTCTTCACACGGCGCCTCCCACGGGTATCGTGATAATGGTCGTGGTGCTTGGTATCACCGTGTTCATCGACCTGATCATCGCGGTCGCGGTGGGTATGGCAATGGCCGGCATGGTGTTCATGAAGCGCATGGTCGACCTGCAGCTGGAGAGCATCAACACGGTGCGCGATGTAGATGAGGCGGCCCCGTTCAGCGACGAGGAGAAGGCGATCTTCAAACAGGCCCAGGGTCGCATCCTGTTGTTCCATATCGGCGGTCCCATGAGTTTTGGTGCCGCCAAGGGCATGGCCCGGCAGATGGCCCAGTTCGATCAGTACGACGTACTAGTGGTAGACCTTAGCGACATGCCGCAGATCGACTTCACCGCCACCCGCGCTCTGGAGGACATCATCGTCGACGCCCAGGACCGTGGCCGCCGAGTGCTGCTGGCTGGATGTCGCCCGAAGGTGCAGAAATCCCTCGAGCGCCAGGGCCTGATTGCCAAGATCCATACGCAGCACCTGCACGGAAAACGCATCGACGCCCTGCAAGACGCCCTGGCCCAGCTCCAGGAGATGCAGGCATGAACCCGGGGAAGGCTTGACTCCAGCGGGGTTCCTAGGTTTAATACGCCCTCTTCACTGAAGGCCAGGTAGCTCAGTCGGTAGAGCAGGGGACTGAAAATCCCCGTGTCGGCAGTTCGATTCTGTCCCTGGCCACCATATTTACTGCCCTTTCAGGCGATCTCTCTCTTACTTCTTTCCCAAAAAACCAACTCGTAACGTGCGGTAAGCTGTGCGAACCGCATCATTGATGTTCGTGAACCACTGCGCTCGATTGTTGATGCGGTTCGCACAGCTCACCACATCCTACGCAATCACGAATTTTACCAAAAGAGTCAGTCTCGATTGATAATTGCATCAAGAGGTCAGTTGATAACCAATGGGTGGAAATTCATCGGCGTGCGTTGAAAAGTCCCAAAATGAGTCCTATAGTACCCAGATCTAGACTTTTCTCTCGTGGACTAAATGGAATCCGTGGCTACCAAAATCGGTGATGCGCTTTTTACCAAGACCCAGCAGCGGGTATTGGGGCTGCTCTTTGGTCGGCCGCAGCAGAGCTTTTATCTGAATGAGCTGGTGCGGATGGCAGGGGTTGGAAAGGGTTCGGTGATGCGTGAGTTGGATAAGCTCCTTGCGGCAGGTCTGTTGACGGTAACCCGCATTGGCAACCAGAACCACTATCAAGCGAATGCCGAAAACCCGATCTTTGAAGAGTTGAAGGGGATTGCCCAGAAAAGCTTCGGTCTGGTGGATATTGTCGGCTCAGCCCTGAGACCGCTACTGGACGAGATCGATCTTGCGCTTATCTACGGCTCTGTGGCCAAGGGGGCTGAGCATGCCGGGAGTGATATTGATCTGCTGCTGGTCAGTAACAGCCTGAGCTATGGCGCTGTGATGGAGGTGCTGGCGGAGGCGGAGACGCTGTTGGGTCGTACTATCAACCCGACACTCTATACACCGCATGAGTTTGCAGAACGCAAACGCAAGCAGCAGCACTTTATTACCCGGCTGATGGGGCAGAAGGTGCTTTGGATAAAACAAAACCCCTTATGGGATGACAGGGACGCAACGGGAGCGTAGCACATGGAAGCATTGGACAATCTGGTGAAGACACATCAACTCAATCATGAACTGCCTGACCAGGCGGAGTTTGATGGCATGGTATTGGCAGCAACGGTCAAGCTGGCGGATGTGCGGCTGGAAGGGCTCTCGATCAATAGCCAGTTCACTTTAGCCTATGGTGCGGCGCATGCCTTGGCACTGGCCGCGCTTCGCTGGCACGGTTACCGAACAGATAAACGTTATTTGGTATTCCAGTGCCTGAAGCATACTGTGCAATTTGAAAATGCCCAGTGGCGTGTGCTGGATCAGTGTCACCGACGCCGAAACCTCGCCGAGTACGAGGGACAACTCGATATCGATGCACAGTTACTTGCAGAGCTGATTGCGCTGGCCGATGAATTGCTTCTACGTGTCAAGGCGCTGGGCCCTGTCAGGTAGAACGGATAAATGATAAGGGGATGGGCCACTTATGGCTGGTAAAGCAAGTGAGCTGACATTTCAGAGTGATATCATTCAGCAACTACTGGCCAACGGTTGGCTGCTGGGCAAGCCAGAAAACTACAACCGTGAGCTGGCCCTCTATGAAGAGGATCTGCGGGGTTTTGTGAAAGAGACCCAGGACGCCCAGTGGCGGAAGTTCAGCAAACTCTACCCCAACAATCCCGAACAGCGGCATATATCGGGACACTCAACGGCATATATCGGGACACTCAATGTTTGAGATAGTCTTAAGCCATTTAAAATCAGATGGTTAGGCTAGCCGAGTAATTTTGCTTGCCGCCGTGCTGATGTGTCGTTCCAATGCGATTATGCACGGCCAAAACCGCTCGCTAAAGTCACCGTCGTCCCTGGCTGCTTGGAGCTTACTCAGGTAATCCCTGGCTACTTCTGCATGCAGAATAGAGGCGCCGCTATAGGCTTGATCTTGAACATGCCTTTCCGCAGATAATCGGCGCACCGCTTCGGGCCAAGCGCCGGCTCCCATGCCCACGAACTCGGCGTCTAGGGCGGCCAATGAAACTACAGCGTGACGGCCCATATCTCCAACGCGGTCAAACCTCTCGATTTCAAGAAATCGCTGGCCGCCATAATCGAATAACCGTGTGGTGACGGCCTCGACGCCAGCCGCAAGCAGCGTTTCTGCGGCTATATGCTCGGCCAGTAGCAAATCTCGCCAACGTTCTGCGACTGAGTTTTCCTCAGCCACCGAAAACTTTACAAGTATGTGGCGCGGGCCATCAGGCATCATCGCATATGTGACAAACTTCGGTTGTTCACCACCGGCAGATGACTCCGGCAATTCACCACGCGTGGCTTCGTCCGCCAATCTGACATAGGTCTCGCCTCGAACGGCGTCATCTACAGGTGTCTGGGCGGGTTGGCTCAAGAAACGCTCGCGAGAACGGTCCCCGAGCAACAGATTCCCAACGGAGTCTTCGCCGTGGCGCAGCAACGCGCGCAAAGCGTGCGTATCGCTCCACTCTTGCGGGTTGCTCGGCAGACCAAGTTCGTCGGCATGCCGATGGGCGTACGCACGCCCAAGGAAGCCCTGTGGGCGCATGTCGTACAGCCACCATGGCAGGCCCTCGTAATGCAGTCTAACTCCGTCCTCCTGCCGCATAATGTAACCCTCAGGTTGAACCGCGATCAGCTGCCCAAGCAGTCGCAATCGCCCTTCGACATCCACTTGGTAAACGGGCACGTCATCAATACCGCGTGAACCATCGCGGATCGCGTACTGAATAGATGGACCTGAGCCTATCCGAACAATCTCGTCGCCCATGCTGGAGATGGCACGGGAAATCGTAGGCTGACTCATGCCTGTTGATTCAACGAGTTGCCGGGTTCGCAT
>JARRNW010000402.1:0-4891 GCA_037384565.1 Candidatus Thiodiazotropha sp. | reverse complement strand
AGACGGTGAAGATCTGTCTCCGGGCGCCCGACATGAAAGTCAGCATGTAGTAGAGCCAGTAGCGTCGGCGCAGCACCATGTGTTTGTGCTGCTCGACCTCCAGGGGGAACAGGGGAAAGGCAAATCGGGCATACCCCGTAATGAACAGGGTTATCCCTCCCATCATGAGGTAGATCCAGGCATAGTCCAGGTTCAGTAAATCGTCGGCGATCCAGATTAACCCGTAGGTGAGGATCGAGGCGAAGGAACTCGCCGAAAGCAGTCGGCCGAAGGTCTCCCCGGCCTGGTCTGCTGAAGTCCATTGCAACGCCAGCGATGTCTGCAGGGTTTCGTAGTAATGAAAACCGATAGACATCAATACGGTTGTGATGTACAGCCCCAGCGCGGAGGGAAAGAATCCGGTCAAGGCGGTACCGAGTCCGAGCAGGGCGAGGGAGAGTGTGGCCAGCCGCTGTTCACGCAGGATCAACAGTAGAAACACCACACCAAAGGCGAGGAAGCCTGGGACTTCACGCAGGCTCTGGAGTATACCCATCTCCTGTCCGGTAAAGGCGGCTCTTTCGATGGCGAAGTTGTTCAGTAGTGTTCGCCAAGCGGCAAAACTGATGGGTACCGCAACCGCCATCAGTAACAACAGGGTTTCCGGTCGCCGGGTATTCCAGAGTTCGGTGGGTCGTTTTATCATCGGATGAGCCATTACATTGAAGGGTTCGCCACTGAGGTTCCGTCCGCGAGCCATTAGGTTAGGGTATGGGAAGCTAGTGCAGTATAGGGCACTACACTAGCGTCATGCGGTGAGCGGATCGTTCATTATACGGCGTTTTACGCTCCAAGGCATTGGCTTCGGTGGGAGGTATGGTTTATCATCGGCCTCTTTTCCTGGAATCGACCAACCTTGTCGATCCTACTGCATTCCGTGGGGACTGATTGATGGCGCGTGTAACCGTTGAAGATTGTATGGATTATGTGGACAACCGTTTCGACCTGGTGTTATTGGCGACCAAACGAGCCCGTCAACTGGTGCATGGTGTTGAGCCCCTGCTGCCCTGGGAGAATGACAAGCCAACGGTTATGGCCCTGCGTGAGATCGCTGACGGTCTGATCAGTCACAAGGATGTCGAGTCGGCCCCTGAGGAAGAGGTCTGGTTATTGATACCTCGATTCTCGACATGGGCATCACCCCCCTGGATAACGGTCAGTAATTCCGACCCCTCGGCCTCTCACCTCAAGCTTGCAACAAGGGGTTGATTGGGCACAGAATCCGTCATACCTGATGATGGAGGGCCGGTATGAACAACCCATTGGTTGTCATGGAGAAACAACAGGAACACCCCCGGTTCCTGATCAGCGATCTGTGCGCCTATCTGGAAGAGTATCTCTCCGCGGAGCACATTCGCGAAGTCTATCGCGCCTACCTGTTTGGCGCTGAAGCCCATGTCGGCCAGCACCGTAAAACCGGTGAACCCTATATTTACCACCCGGTTGCGGTGGCCCGCATCCTCGCCAGCATGCGCATGGACTACAAATGTCTGATGGCGGCGATTCTGCATGACGTTATAGAAGACACCCCCACTGCCAAGGAACAACTGGCCGAGACCTTCGACTCTGAGATCGCCGAACTGGTCGACGGGGTGAGCAAGCTCTCAAAGATCGATTTCAATTCTCAGGCCGAGGCCCAGGCCGCCAGTCTGCGTAAGATGCTACTGGCTATGACCAAGGACATCCGGGTCATCCTCATCAAGCTCGCCGACCGCCTGCACAACATGCGCACCCTTGGCGTGATGCGCCCTGACAAATCCCGGCGCATTGCCAAGGAGACATTGGATATCTTCGCCCCGATCGCCAATCGTCTGGGTATCAACAGCATCCGTCTGGAACTGGAGGAGCTCGGTTTTTCCGCCTACTGGCCGATGCGCTACCGGGCGCTGAAGAAGGCGGTTGCGGCTGCGCGGGGGCATCATCGCGAACTGATCGAGAACGTCGAAACCGCGCTGAGTTCCCGGTTGCAGCAGGAGGATTTCGAGGGGGTCGTGAACGGCCGTCAGAAACATCTCTACAGCATCTACCGCAAGATGGTGGATAAACGGCTGAGCTTTTCCGAGGTTGTTGACGTGTTCGCTTTCCGTGTCGTGGTGGACAAGGTGGATACCTGCTACCGGGTGCTGGGGGTGGTGCACAACCTCTACAAGCCGATGCCCGGGCGTTTTAAGGACTACATCGCGATCCCAAAGGCGAATGGCTACCAGTCGCTGCATACCGTGCTGTTCGGCCCTCAGGGCATACCCCTGGAGATTCAGATCCGCACCGAAGAGATGGACAAACTGGCCGAATCGGGAATTGCCGCGCACTGGATGTACAAGACCGGAGAGGCCAGTGGTCAATGGGTCAAGTCCCGGGCCTCGGACTGGCTGCAGAACCTGCTGGAGATGCAGCAGGGTGTGGGCGACTCGATGGAGTTCCTGGAACACGTCAAGGTCGACCTGTTCCCCGACGAGGTCTATGTGTTCACGCCCCGGGGACGCATTATGGTATTACCCAAGGGCGCAACGGTGGTGGACTTCGCCTACAGTGTGCATACCGATGTGGGCAACACCTGTGTGGCCGCACGGGTCGACCGCAGGCTGGTGCCCCTGCGCAGTCGTCTGCATAATGGTCAGACCGTGGAGATCATCAACTCGGAATCCGCCGGTCCGAGTCCTGCCTGGCTCAACTTCGTGGTCACCGGCAAGGCGCGGGCCAACATCCGTTCTTATCTGAAGAATCTCAAGACCCAGGAGGCCGAGAGTCTGGGGCGGCGTCTGTTGGAGCGGGAGTTGAGTCTGCTGTCTCTGCGGCTTGATGAGATCAGCGAAGAGCAGATCGAAAAAGTCCTCGGTGATCTGCGACTCGAGAGTCTCGAAATGCTGCTGGCCGAGATCGCGCTTGGAAATCACATGCCGATGCTGATCGCCCGCCGTTTGGCGGGTGAGGAGCAGGCGGTCCCGGCCGCGGAAACCAGTCCGCAGAATGAGCAGCCCGCCGGGCTCCTGGCGATTCGCGGTACTGAGGGCATGGTCGTGAGCTTTGCCAAATGTTGCCGTCCGATACCCGGCGATGCAATCGTGGGTGTGTTCAATCCCGGTAAGGGCATCGTAATTCATCGCCAGGGCTGCCCAAATCTCGGGGATTACAAGAAACATGGCCATAAGTGGATCGAGACGGACTGGGAGCCGGATGTGGAAGGCGAGTACGCCACCCGGATCCGGGTCGAATCCGGGAATCAGCGCGGTGTACTGGCCTCGGTAGCCTCGGTGATCTCGCAGCAGAATTCCAATATCGAGCATGTGGGTTCGGAGGAGCGGGACGGGCTCTCCTCGACCCTGGTGTTCGTTATTACGGTGAAAAACCGGCGCCACCTGGCCAGGATCATGCGCCTGTTGCGCTCCCTGCCATCCGTGATGCGCATTTCCCGAGTGAAATATTGAGTAGATAGAATCAGGGTCTCCAGCCGATAGGGCGCAGGGCCTTCACAAACAGGAGTCATCATGAGTCGAGAAATCATACGCACGGACCAGGCCCCGCAAGCCATCGGCACCTATTCTCAGGCGGTCAAGGTGGGGCAGACGGTCTATCTTTCAGGTCAAATCCCCCTGGTGCCCGAAACCATGGAGATGGTCGAAGGGGATATGGAACAGCAGGTCCGGCGGGTCTTCGATAACTTACAGGCGGTGGCGCGGGCGGCGGGCGGCAGTCTTGCGGATGTGGTGAAACTGAGGCGGCAGTCTTGCGGATGTGGTGAAACTGAATGTGTTTCTTACGGATTTGGCGCATTTTCCGGTGGTCAACGAGGTGATGTCCGAGTATTTCTCGCAACCCTATCCGGCGCGTGCGGCGATCGGTGTGGCGGCATTGCCGAAAGCCGCCGGGGTGGAGATGGATGCCATCATGGAGCTGGTGTAGTGTTTCATTTTAAGAAACTACATTAATCTGAAGCATTCAGGGCGGAGAATCGCCGATGGATGAGCAATTCCACAAGATGGTGGAGGTCAACATCAAGGGGCGGGTTTTTGTAACCTGCCAGACCTATGGCGTCTCTGACCCTGGCATGGTCAGTTACTACAACGAAGTGTTGGAACAGGGCCGAGACATTTCAGCGGCTGCTCGACCAACAAGTGGCATGGCTTGCCGAAGAACTCAAGCGGTTAGCCGTTGAAAGCGCTGTTGATCTATCAGCCCCGGCTGCTGTGGAAGATAAGCCCGCACTGGAATCTTCAAAAGACAGGGAGGATAAAAGGCCGTCGGGATTCGTGCCGGAGGCGAAATCCATGCCCGAGCATCTCAAGGATCGAAGGGCCGAGATGGAGTACCTGCTGACCCACGACTGCGTCGCCCTCAAGCTGGTGACCGACACTGAAGCCAAGCAGTTAAAGCGTGATCTGATCGGCCGCTTGCCCGAGACGGCTGAAGCGGAACTGGTGGTAAGATTGCGAAGCGTATTGCACACCCAGGTGAGTAAATTTATCCGAAAACACCAGGGTGGGCCCTGGAAAACCGTGACCCAGCAAACCGATATCCGCATGGAGATCGCCCATACCAAAAGTTTGCGATCCCTGATATTTCTTTCAAGAGAACTGCTCCAGGAGCGGGAAGAGTGGATGCAAAAGTCCAAGTCGAGTCTGGTGGGACGATTGTTTGGCGGACGGGTCAAACTCAACAAACCCTGAACGTCTAAGGAACTGAGCCGCTTCCCCCTGATTAGCATCTGTTGCGTATCAGATCGCAACCGCGAGATCAGGTTTACTCGCCATAGAGTGTCACGATGATCTGCCGGCCATGTCCGTGGGTGCGGTGTTCCCAGAGGTAGATTCCCTGCCAGGTTCCCAATCCCAACCGGCCCTCGCTGATCGGCAGA
>JARRNW010000401.1:0-3847 GCA_037384565.1 Candidatus Thiodiazotropha sp. | reverse complement strand
CCCAGCCCGAGATATGGTAAAGACCACGGGTGGTATGCCTCCTTTGTGCGTATCAATCTCGATGGAATTGGCGGCTGGACACACGAAGCGGGACTCGTTGACCGGACGCAATTCGATGCCTGGATACAGAACTTTGTTGTGCCTTACGCCAACCACCTAAAGTCTCGTGGCCTTTACCTGGTAATTAGTGCGACCGGTCCAGTTACCACACCCAATAAAAAAATAGCAGAACACTCGCGCTTGCATGCGTTCTGGAATACCTTTGCCTCCGCCCCGGGGGTAAAGAACGCCGACAATATCATGTTCGAACTTCTGAACGAGCCGGTTGATATTGAATCCTCCCCTGGCAATGGCGACTGGGGGCACGGTGAGTCGAAATACTTCAGCGCATTTAGAGATTGGATTCAGCCCGTCATTGATGGAATCCGGGATACCGGCGCAAACAATGTCATTTGGGTACCGACTCTCGAGTGGCAGGGTTCACCTCAACAACACGCAGAGTTTCCATTTACATGCACCAATTGCGGTATTGCAGCACACTATTATCCGGCTTATGGCGGTTGTTACGACAATGCCGATTGTCATAACAGGTTATGGAACAGAAATTACAAACCGGCTACCGATAAATGGCCAATGATTATTACCGAGAATTTCTGGTTTCCGGAAAATGATGGACTTGTCGCAGGTAGCACAGCACAGTATGGCAATACTCTAAAGGCCAACATGGAGAAGGAAGGTAACGTTTCTTATATGATTGGATTTATAGGAGACCTGATTGATGTTGACAATGCACGTCCGAAAGATGCTAACTTGAACTCAAAGGAAGGTGCACAGGCCGCTTTTGAATGGTGGTATCAGTCTAATTCACAGTCTAATTCATGCACACCAACCACCATTACCCCGTACGTACAGGTAGACGATGGAGATTGGCAACAAACTGCAAGTGTAACAGTAGATGCTGGCGCAAAAGTTAAATTTGGCCCTCAACCCACATCAAGCGCCTCATGGTCATGGAACGGTGGTGGCACTTCAAGTACTTCCCGCGAACAAACAATTCATCCTACAAGTTCAGTAACCGCTACAGCCACCTATACAAATAACTGCGGTGAACAAAGCACTCAGAGTTTTTCCGTTAGTGTAAATTCGGATTCGCCTTCGACACCAAGTGATCTGGCAATTGAAAACGGCAGATACAACATCATATCTTCGTCAAGCGGTCTGTATTTGGATGTTTACGGCGCACGGACTGCCGATGGTACGGATGTCATCCAATATCCCGGTAACGGCAGAGCAAACCAACAGTTTGACGTTGAAGCGCAGGCGGACGGCACTTATTCCATTCGTGCTGCCCACAGCGGTAAGGCTCTGGAGGTATACCAAGGGAATGTCAACGATGGCGCCGAACTGCGTCAAGGGACCTATACCGGCGGCCAAAATCAACACTGGCGTATTGAGGATGTCGGCGGTGGTGTCTATTCCATTACCTCGGCCTTAAGCAATAAAGTCATCGACGTTTGGGAAGAGAGCACGTCGGCAGGGAGCGAGATAAAGCTTTATGGATGGTGGGGTGGACTAAATCAACAGTGGTCCTTTATAAAGGTAGGTGATGCCCCGAATCCTAATCCGAATCCCAACCCGAACCCCAATCCGAACCCGAACCAGAATGCATCTACGGGATGTGGTCAGAATCCAGGTCTTTCGTCCGGGCTCCGTAGTATGACTGTCGATGGAGCGCATAGAGAGTACATCATTGACCTTCCAGACAACTACGATAGGAACAAACCCTATCGCCTGATCTTCGCTTGGCACTGGCACGGTGGGTCTGCCGGTGCTGTAGCAGGTGGCGCATACTACGGATTGAGAGACCAAGGGCGTAGTGAAGCGATATTTGTCGCACCAGACAGATATAATGTGAACGGTCAGGACGATAGCGGCTGGCCCAATACGAACGGTCGTGATATAAAGTTTCTCCGCGCTATGCTTGATGAGATCAAAGGCTCATTGTGCGTTGACAACAACCGCGTGTTTTCAACTGGCTGGAGTTATGGCGCAGGGATGTCGATTGCTGCTGGACGCGAGTTGGCAGGTACCATTCGCGCAGTTGCGCCAATGTCAGGCGCACTCTTTACGCCGTTCAATGATAATGGCAAACCAACTGCCGCCTGGATTGCCCACGGAAGGTACGATGCCCTCCTCGACTTCAATACGGCTGGCATCCCAGTGAGGGACTATTACATCAAGGCTAACCATTGCTCGAATAACTCAGTCACGTACGCCCCTACTCCCTGGTGCGTGGAGTATCAAGGCTGTGACGCAGGCGCACCAGTGGTCTGGTGCCCCCACATTGGGGGGCACGTAACGCCTGACAATGCGGGCGTTGATATCTGGAAATTCTTCAGCCAGTTTTAGCCTGGCTTGTCAATTACGGCGTCATAGGGTGGGGCTGTGCCCCACCCTGCCAGACATCGAGAGGGTCTGTGGCATGACTGCGTGTTTTTAACGCATCAACGATAAAGCTCTTTTCTCTACCTACTTGCTGAAATCGTTGCAAGTATCAATGACTGAAAGTTTGGCAGTCCTCGCACGACCTAACCGCCCCGGTGATACCCGCCTTTTAAGAATTACTGACACTTGTTTCTGGAACCGTGGGTGTTCGGGTAACCGTCTTATTAAGAGAAAAAACAGATCAAAACACCTCGACGCTTCGATCGTATTCTAAACTGCGCCGAAAATGGCATCGATTTATGTGGAGAAGCGATCCTCCGTTAGTTTGGATGTCCAGTTCATAAATCGTCCGGAGTTTCAAAGAAGCTTGGACATGTCAGCCTGACTCCAGTTGTGCACGTAGTTCAACTGGGTATTCTCATACATGAACTCAAAGCCCCTGGTCAATTTCAGTATTTGTGGGAAATATTGAAACCCATTGCCTGACCGATCCGCGACCATGGACATCTCCCACAAAATATTCTGGCGAGTTACTAGAGGGCTCATTCAGGGATGTCCCATATTGGCTTTGAATTTCTCCCAAGTAAGTTTCCGCGCCTTTTGACTTCGCCGTCGCAGGGCCTTCAGCCAGCTCTTTCAGATCTCACGCCGGAAGGCATCCAGGGCCTGCCGATTTCCGGGTACACCAAAGTAATTGATGACGCTACGGATCACGCTGATGAGGTACCGGCCTTGGTCGGCCACCGGGATCGCCCGGTTGTCGTCTAGCCATTTGCGTAGTTCTTTGAGCTTTGCCCGTTGGCGTTTGGCTATCGTGACGCGCTTTACCGTGAAGCCGCCATCACTGAGTCGGCGGCTGCACAGGTACGTAAAACAGAGAAACGTGAAACTCTCGGGTTTACCTGCTCAACGGGCCTTGCGGCTTGTTCGGGCTGAGTACCGTCTTCCGGACAATAAAAAAACGGGGTCCGGCACACCTGTGCCGAGCCCCGATTTGACATCTTCAGGCTCTGCCCTGACGCAGCGCCTGAACAAGCACCCGGCTTACTTCAGATCAAAGCGATCGTTCTGCATCACTTTGGCCCATGCCACGACGAAATCATTGACGAACTTGTCATGCGCATCATCGGCTGCATCGACTTCTGCAATGGCAGGCAGCTCTGAGTTTGGACCGAACACCAGGTCGCCCAGCGCATCGGTCAGCGAGAGCCTGATAGCCTTGCTGTAGTAGTTGCGGAAGCCATCGGCCATTGGCTCCAGCAGGGCGAATGACTGGACGTCGGTCTGCTCTTGTGTGGTATCCGTACGACCCAACTGGAACGGGACCGTGACATTGTGCCCCTGGATCTTCGCGCAGCGACAGATCGGTAGTCAACATGACAAACGGATTGCGTTTGCCGAC
>JARRNW010000400.1:0-3864 GCA_037384565.1 Candidatus Thiodiazotropha sp. | reverse complement strand
GGTCACCGTCGATGTCGAGGAGGCGGCGCAACTGGCCGCGATCTGATGGACGCCACCCTCCTGCGTATCATCCTGATTATTTTGGGTGCGGCTTTCCTGGTCGTCATCTATCTCTATGAGACCCGTCGCAGGAAACGGGAATCCGTACAGGCAAAACGGCGGGTGGCGCCCGAACTGCGAGACCCCGGGTCAAGTGCTGAATATCCCGAGATTGAAGGCGGGCAGTCAGATCACGATACGGCCTCAATGCATGAAGAGGAGGACACCTGGGTCAATTGGGACGACGATGATACTGAACCGCTGAAGGACGATATGAACTACGTCACCGAACTGTCGGCCGATGACGAACCCGATACCGAGCTGGATCTCGAAAATGATCAGGAATTCGCCTTGCAGGAACAACAGGAACTGTTTGGCTTCAGCGCCCAGGAAGCCTCACCTGTAGACGTACCCAAGCTCATCATTCAGATCGTCGTCAAGTCGAAAGGCGCGCCATTTCCGGGGCTGGAGATTCAAAAGGCAATGCATGAGACCGGTATGATCATGGGCAAGCTCAGCATCTATCAACGGCTGTCCGGAGGGGATACGCTTCATCCCCAGTTCAATCTCGCCAGCATGGTGGAGCCGGGGGTATTCCCAACCAAAGAGAAAGAGCTGGCCGGTTTCGAAACCCCCGGATTGACCCTGTTTACCCAACTACCGGTTCCGGGGGACAGTATGGCGGTGTTTTCCGACATGCTGTTCACCGCGGAGCGACTGGCCGCGATCCTGGGTGGGGAACTTCGGGACGAAACCCACAGTGCCTTGACCAAACAGACCGTTGAACATATCCGGGGCCAGATCATGGAGCATCGGCGACAGGTTCAACTGGCGCGGAGTAAGGCTTGAGCATACCCGAATCGGTCATCGAACAGATCGATCGTCTGCGCCAGGAGATCGATTACCACAATCGCCAGTACTACATTTACGACGATCCGCAGATCAACGACAGCGCCTATGATCGCCTACTGCGCGAATTGCAGGCACTCGAAGCCCGCTATCCACAACTGATCACCCCCGATTCGCCGACCCAGCGGGTGGGCGACAAGCCTCTGGATGGTTTTGAGGAGGTGGTCCATGCGGTGCCCATGCTCTCCCTCGACAACGCCTTCGACGAGACCGAGATGCAGGCGTTCGAGCGGCGCATCCGCGATCGCCTTAAGCAGCCCGATGAACCTATCCACTACCTGGCCGAGCCAAAACTCGATGGTCTGGCGGTGAGCCTGCGCTACCAGGACGGGCGCCTGGTACAGGGAGCGACCCGGGGCGATGGCAGCCGGGGTGAGGATGTGACCGGCAATGTCCGTACCATCAAGGCGATCCCCCTGAAACTTCAGGGTACGGATTGGCCAAAGGTTCTCGAAGTCCGGGGCGAGGTGTTCATGCCTCGTGAAGGGTTTGAAGCCTTCAATGAACGTGCCCGCGCTGAGGGCCAGAAAACCTTCGTCAATCCGCGCAATGCCGCGGCCGGTTCATTGCGGCAACTCGATCCCCGTATCACCACGCAACGACCCCTGACCTTTTACGCCTATGGTTTTGGTGAGGTTTCTCCCGCACTGGTGGAGCTGAATCTCAGTGAACGCATGCACCGGCTACGTGATTGGGGATTGCCTATTTCACCGCTGATGGAAGTGGTGGAGGGCAGTAATGGTTGCATCGACTACTACCGGAGCATTCAGCAGAAACGGGACGGATTGGCCTACGATATCGATGGGGTGGTGTTCAAAGTGGATGCCCTGGCTCTTCAGGAGCAACTGGGTTTTGTATCACGGGCCCCCCGCTGGGCCATTGCCTACAAATTCCCCGCCCAGGAGGAGATGACCCGGGTGGAGGCGATTGAATTCCAGGTGGGCCGCACCGGGGCGGTCACTCCGGTGGCCCGTCTGCTGCCGGTCTTCGTCGGCGGTGTCACGGTCAGCAATGCCACCCTGCATAATATGGACGAAGTACGGCGCAAAGATGTCCGTGTCGGCGACCAGGTGATTGTACGCCGGGCCGGGGATGTGATCCCTGAGGTGGTGCAGGTGGTCCTCGCCGAGCGCGGTGAAGAGAGCCAGGTCGTGGAGTTGCCGAGCCACTGCCCGGTCTGTGGTTCGGATATCGTCAGCCCGGAGGGCGAAGCGGTGGCCCGTTGCTCCGGCGGTCTGTTCTGTCCCGCGCAGCGCAAAGAGGCGATCAAGCATTTCGCCTCCCGCAAGGCCATGGACATCGAAGGTCTGGGCGACAAACTGGTGGAACAGTTGATTGAGCGGGAGATGATCCATACACCGGCGGACCTGTATTCACTCAGCCTGGAACAACTGTCGGGATTGGAGCGTATGGCCGAGAAATCGGCGCAGAACCTTGTGGATGCTCTTGCCAGGAGTCGCGACACCACTCTGGCACGGTTTCTCTATGGTCTGGGTATCCGTGAGGTGGGGGAGGCCACCGCTCAGGCCCTGGCACAACATTTCACCACATTGGAAGCTATCGAACAGGCGGATGAGGAGCAGTTGCAGGAGACCCCGGATGTGGGTCCCATTGTTGCGGCTCACATCGTCTCGTTCTTTCGCCAGGCTCACAACCGGGAGGTCATCGACACCCTGCGCGAGGCCGGTGTGAACTGGCCCCGGATCGAGCGGGCCGAGGGGGATGAACTGCCCCTGGCGGGCAAGACCTTCGTCCTCACCGGCACCCTGAGCCGGCCCCGCGATGCATTCAAAGAAGAGCTGATGGCCCTGGGCGCCAAGGTTGCCGGCAGTGTCTCCGCCAAGACCGACTATCTGGTCGCCGGAGAAGCGGCCGGCTCAAAACTCGCCAAGGCGGAAAAGCTGGGTGTTTCCGTGCTGGATGAAGCGGGATTGCAGAATCTCCTGACAACCCTCTGATCGCATTTCGGCACACGAATCCAGGCTACTCTTCACCTCGTTCCCACGCTCTGCGTGGGAATGCATGCCTTGGCTTCAATAGACATCTCAAGTCTGATGAATACGACATGAATTAGGCGTGCTTTTGCGTTTCAATTCCTTAGAGTCGTTTCTTCTGCACCAGCCCTTGCGACAGACTTGCTATAGTCCTTGACCCTGACGCAACGTCAGGCACTAACCTGATCGGCGTGCATGAAGGAGGGTATATCCATGATGTTGAAAGTAGGTGAACTGGCCAGGCGCTGCGGGCTGACCGTGCGCACCCTGCATCACTACGACACCATCGGTTTGCTCAAGCCTTCGGCACGCTCCGATAGCGGTTACAGATTATATGGGCGAGACGATATCGCGCGCCTGCATCAAATTCAGGCGCTAAGACGACTCGGCCTTTCGCTGTCAGACATCGGAGCGGTTCTGGCAAATCCCGGTTCACACCTCGTGCCAATCATCGGACAACAGCTTGAATATCTGAAAAGACAGATCGATCAAAGCAGGAAACTGCATGATCGATTGCTTCAGATGCATGCCCTGCTGCAACGAGGGGAGGAACCGGAACTTGCTGATTGGCTAACGACCCTGGAGATGATGACAATGTACGACAAATACTTCACTGCGGCGGAACTTGAACGCCTGCCCTTGGTTAACAACATTGGAGATGATTCCACCCGTCCGGAGTGGGCCGAACTGGTCGGTTCCGTGCGGCAGGCGATGAATACAGGTATATCGACAGAAAGTATCGAAGCTCAAATACTTTCGAAACGATGGATGAAGATGTTGGTGCGGGATACGCAGGGTGATCCCCGATTGCTCGTCAAATTGAACGCCATGCACGATGCAGAGCCTGAAATGCAGGACAAAACAGGAATCACAGGAGAAGTTCTAGCATTTATACAGCAAGCATTCGCCGCCTCGAAGCTGG
>JARRNW010000399.1:0-7461 GCA_037384565.1 Candidatus Thiodiazotropha sp. | reverse complement strand
TTGCCGGATAACCAACGCGGTCAAGTGCCTGCCGCCACAAAACAAACCCATTGGCCAGGAAATCAACCAGTGTAACGGTTTCCTGCAATGGGAATTACATCAGATGCCGGAGAATTGCGTCGTGGTGGCGCTGGGGTCAATTGCCCATCAGGCTGTCATCAAGGCGCTGGGTCAGCGTCAAAAAGCCTTTCCATTTTCACACGCAGGTGAACACCGCCTTGAGGGTGGTCTCACCTTGATCGACTCCTATCACTGCAGTCGCTACAACACCCAAACCGGTCGGTTGACAACCCGGATGTTTCGTCAGGTATTTCGCCGTGCACGCAAACTGCTGGACTAACGCGCTATCATGCCGGGATGAAGAGGGATATGTCATTTGAGCTGACCAACCTGGATCTGTGAAAAGCGGAGTCATGAGCCCGGAATTCGACCCTGTGCAGTTCCTGAAAACACTGACTCATCGCCCCGGTGTCTACCGCATGCTGGGTGAGGGTGACAAGGTGCTGTACGTTGGCAAGGCGAAAAATCTCAAGAAAAGGGTCTCGAGTTACTTCACCCGAAGCCTCAATCGACGTATCCAGGTCATGGTTTCGCAAATCGTCGATATCGAGATCGTGGCGACTCACACCGAAGCCGAGGCCTTGATTCTCGAGAATAACCTGATCAAGTCACTTAAGCCTCGCTACAACATCCTGCTCAGGGACGATAAGAGCTACCCCTATATCTATCTCTCCATGGATCAGGACTATCCCGCGCTTTCCTTCAAGCGCGGTGCCCGAACCGGTAAAGGCCGTTATTTCGGTCCCTACCCGAGTGCCGGTTCAACCCGTGAAACCCTGCAACTACTGCAAAAACTCTTTCCGGTTCGCCAGTGCGAGGACAGCTTCTACCGGAACCGCTCCAGGCCCTGTCTGCAGTATCAGATCAAACGCTGTACGGCTCCCTGCGTCGACCTGATAACCCCAGCGGAATATGGGGAGGACGTACAGCGTGCCATTCTTTTCCTGGAAGGCAAGACCAATCAGGTCGTTGATGAGCTGGTGCAACGCATGGAGCAGGCGGCAGGGATGCTTGCCTATGAAGATGCTGCCCGTTATCGGGATCAGATTAAGAGCCTCAGACGCACCCAGGAGAGACAGTACGTAAGTGGCGAGGCTGGAGATCTGGACATCGTGGCACTGGCCAAGCGAGGTAACACAGCCTGTATCCAGGTCTTTTTCATCCGCTCCGGCAGAAACCTGGGAAACAAGTCATTCTATCCTTGTGTGCCGAGCGGTTCCGATGACCGAACGGTGCTCTCCGCATTCGTCTCTCAATACTATCTGGACAAACCGGTTCCCAATGAACTGATCCTGAATCTGGAACTTGATGACCGTGCCCTGCTCGAAGAGGTATTGAGCCGCCAGGCCCAGCGGCAAGTAAGACTGACCCATCGGGTCAGGGGGGAAAGGGCACGCTGGCTAACAATGGCAATGAGCAATGCCAATCTTGCGCTTCAGGCGCGCATCCATGCCAACGCTGACATGGAGCAGAGACTGCAGACACTGCAACAGGTTCTGGATCTGGAAGCGGTGCCTGAACGGATGGAGTGCTTTGATATCAGCCACACCCGGGGTGAGTCTACCGTGGGCTCCTGCGTGGTCTTCAACCAGGACGGCCCCCTCAAATCGGATTATCGCCGCTACAACGTCGAAGGAGTGGCGCCCGGTGATGACTATGCCGCAATGGGTCAGGTTCTCGAGCGTCGGTATCAGCGGATCGTAAAGGGGGAGGTACCCTTGCCGGATCTGCTGTTCATTGATGGAGGCAAAGGTCAGTTGGCGGCGGTTAACGAACGATTGCAGGAACTGGGTGTTTCCGGTCTAACCCTGGTGGGCGTCGCCAAGGGGGTGGACAGAAAGGCCGGAATGGAACGGCTGTTCTTGTTGGGGCGCAAGGCACCGATTATACTGCCTCCTGATTCGCCGGCACTGCACCTCATCCAACAAATACGCGACGAGGCCCATCGTTTTGCCATTACGGCGCATCGGCAACGGCGCGCGAAAACCCGTCAAACCTCTGTTCTCGAGGAGATTCCGGGTATCGGACCCAAGCGACGCCAAAGGTTGATGAAACAGTTCGGGGGGCTACAGGAGCTTTCCCGGGCGGGTATAGAGGATATTGCCCGGGTGGAAGGTGTCAGCTTCGCATTGGCGGAACAGATCTACCGCGCCTTCCACGACTGAAACCCTGTCGGAGCGAATATGTGGAACATTCCCAACATACTGACACTACTAAGAATTGTGCTGGTGCCAGTGTTTGTGTTGCTGTTCTATCTCCCGCTGGAATGGGCAAGGTTCAGTTGCGCGCTGGTTTTTTCAGTGGCGGCGGTGACGGACTGGCTGGATGGTTATCTGGCCAGAAAATGGGGACAGGTTTCACCCCTTGGAGCGTTTCTCGATCCGGTTGCCGACAAGCTCATGGTCGCGGTCTCACTGCTGTTACTGGTTCAGTCGGAACCTACACCAGCGCTTGCGATTCCCGCCGCTGTGATCATTGGGCGGGAAATCACCATCTCGGCCTTACGTGAGTGGATGGCGGAAATCGGTGCCCGCGCCATGGTTGCGGTTTCAATGATTGGTAAATTCAAGACAGCCGTACAGATGGTGGCGATCCTCCTGCTCATCTATGCGCAACCCCTTTGGGGCATACCTATCTACACGGTGGGTTTCGTGCTGCTATACGTGGCGGCAACGTTAACCCTCTGGTCCATGGTGCTGTATATCCGGGCAGCCTGGCCCAGTCTGTTGGGTCAGCGCAAGGTCAGTGGAAGTCTGGAGAGCCAGGAAGCCGAACCCACGGATTCAGATTAAAATATGCAGACTACACTTCCTTAGTATCAACAGACTTTAGTGGGAGGTTCGTCATGAGAATGCTCATCCGTTTGACAGGTGCCGTGTTTGCTGTATTACTAGCGGTGTCGGTTCAGGCGCAATCACCAGCTGATTATTATGGTATGGCGCCCGGGATGGGGCGACCTCTCATGGATCGGGGGATGGGGTTTTCTCAACGCCAGGGAATACGCTTTCAACAGAGTCAGGATAACAAGGGTTATCATCTGATCATCTACACCCAGGGCTATACTCCGGATGCCATCAAGGTCAGGGTCGAAGGTCCGTATCTGGTGGTTCAGAATCAGCAATCACAACGCTTGGAGAATCGTTCGGAACGGGGTTACAGCTTCACTTCCCACTCCACTTCCTTCAAACGCCGTTTTCGCATACCTCGCGATGCCGATGTGGCTGCAATGAGCCGGGAGGAGAGTGAGGAAAACTTGGTGATTACCCTGCCATACGGCCGTTGAGGAGATGTCGTGGGTCGATGGTGCCCGGGGCCGGAATCGAACCGGCACGACCCTAAGGTCGAGAGATTTTAAGTCTCTTGCGTCTACCAATTTCGCCACCCGGGCAGAAAGCTCGTGTATCCCAGGGGTAGGTCACTGAGCAGGAGGGGCAGAGTCGATACTGACTCCCGTTAGCGATTGGAATGGAGGCTGGGCCCGGAATCGAACCGAGGTCCACGGCTTTGCAGGCCGCTGCATAACCACTCTGCCACCCAGCCATAATTTTGCCTGACATTCTATCATCGCTTCGCGATAATTCGAATCGGCATATAAAAAAGCCCCAGGGTGCTGAGGCTTCTCTATTGGAATTGGAGCGGGAAACGAGACTCGAACTCGCGACCCCAACCTTGGCAAGGTTGTGCTCTACCAACTGAGCTATTCCCGCGTCGTTAAGAAGGGCGTATTTTAGCGACACTTGAGCGCCTGTGAGATAGACGCGGAGCAATGGAATCTGCTGGTCAGAGATTTGAATCCGTTTCTACGCCATGAGTTTCTCGCCGCACTTGAACATCATGGGTGTGTTGGCGAGCGGTTTGGCTGGTTGCCGACACACCTGTGCGTGTGGGAATCCGGTCGCCTGATCGGCGCCTCGCCACTCTATTTCAAACATAACTCCTATGGTGAGTTTGTTTTTGACCATGCCTGGGCGGATGCTTATCGGCGAAACGGTCTCAATTACTTCCCGAAACTTGTCAGTGCGGTGCCCTATACACCGGCTACTGGTGCGCGTTTGCTGATTGCTCCCGATGTTGATGCCCCGGTTGTCCGACAACAGATGATCAATGCCACACGGGATTTGATGACACGCTCAGGTGCTTCCTCACTGCACTGGTTGTTTAGCACATCGGAGGAGGGTGATGCATTTCGCGCGGAGGGCCACTCAGAGCGCCTTGGGGTACAGTTTCACTGGCGCAACCCCGGCTATGGGGACTTTGAGCAATTTCTAGCTGAATTGACAACCAAGCGACGGAAAAATATCCGACAGGAGCGGCGTAAGGTCAGGGATGCCGGAATCCGGATACGCTGCCTCACGGGTAGTGAGGTCAGCCCGCAGGAGTGGGTGATGTTTGACCGGTTCTATCGAAAGACCTTTGAAGAACGTTACAGCCTGCCGACCCTGAACCGGGGGTTTTTCCAGGAAGTTGGCCAGACCCTGGGCAGCCAGGTGATCCTGATATTGGCCTATGAGGGGCGGCATTGTATCGCGGGTGCGTTGCTCTATCGCAGTAATGATGTTCTGTACGGACGTCACTGGGGAGGCATGCAGCACCATGACAGTCTGCATTTCGAAGCCTGCTACTACCAGGGCATCGAGTATGCGATCGAGCAAGGATTGCGCGTATTTGAGCCTGGGGCGCAAGGGGAGCATAAGATCTGGCGGGGTTTTCTGCCCGCCTTGACCCGCTCATATCACTGGATCGAGGATCCAGGATTTCGTCAGGGAATCGACAGATTCCTGTCGCAAGAAACCCCAGCGGTACTCGATTACTACCATAATCTGTACGCCAGTAGTCCCTTTAAGAATTCATAACTAATTGTATAAAAAGGAAAAATAAAACAATTAAAGAAAGTGTGCATTTTTTTCAAATAAATGTTGACTAAAATACTGAGTTAATTTAGTCTGATTACCGAGTGATTTAGTAGGTAATTACATTAATACCCTGGAGGCATGACATGAGACTCTCAACCAAAGGCCGTTACGCTGTTACAGCAATGCTGGATCTCGCAATCAACGGTAAAACCGGACCTGTGACCCTGGCGGAAATATCCGAAAACCAGGGCATCTCCCTCTCATATCTGGAACAGTTATTCGCAGCACTGCGTGGCAAGGATCTGGTTCGCGGGGTCAGAGGGCCGGGTGGTGGCTACTACCTGGGTAAGAGCGCTGATGAAATTTCGATTGCGAACATCATCTGCGCGGTTGACGAATGGGTCGAGTTCACCCGTTGTGGCGGTCGGCAGAATTGCAGTGGCGGCGCCCGCTGTCTGACCCATACCCTGTGGGATGACCTGAGCGCGGAAATCTTCAATTTTCTGGCGGATATCACCCTGGGTGACCTGGTGAAGCGTAATCTGGGTAAGAAAACCGGAAAGGAGGGTTCGCTGAATGTTGTGGCGGACTCCCAGTCTGAAGCCGCCTGAGTTTCCATGGTATTGATATCTGGGGCATTGATGCCAGGGCGGCCTTAACGGTCGCCCCGGAACTCCGGGGAGAAGTCGGTGATTGTTTGACGAACAGGTGAATTTCCATGTGAAAATCGGCTATCATTAGCCGTTTCCAGCTTGTGTATACCTGTCCTAGTGCAATCTCTCTGCTCCATCGCCGATCACGTACGCTGGGCGGCCAGCCGTTTCTCCGAAGCCGGTCTGCATTTCGGTCATGGCACCGACAATGCCCTGGATGAAGCTGTCGCACTGGTGCTGCATACGCTCTCTCTACCACCCGATCTTTCATCCAACTGGTTCACCTGCCGGCTCACGGAAGCTGAGCACATTCGGGTCATCGAACGAATCAATCAGCGGATCGAGCAGCGTATCCCGCTTCCCTACCTGACCGGAGAGGCCTGGTTTGCCGGTCTGCCTTTTCATGTCAACGAACAGGTCCTGATACCCCGTTCGCCCATTGCAGAACTCATTCAGCAGCATTTCAACCCGTGGATCGACGCCGCTGAGATATCCCATGTGCTGGATCTTTGTTGTGGCAGCGGTTGTATCGGAATCGCCACGGCGGCTTACCTGGAAGATTGCCATGTGGATCTGGTGGACATCTCATCTCAGGCGCTTGCAGTGGCCCATGAGAATGTGATCGCCCACGCGCTTGATCATCGGGTGTCGGTGATTGAATCGGATCTGTTTCGGGCGTTGCCGAGGAAAAGGTACGATCTCATTCTCTCCAATCCGCCTTATGTGGGCGCAACCGAAATGGCCACGCTGCCCCAAGAGTACCGTCATGAACCCGTGCTCGCCTTGCAGGCGGAAGAGAATGGACTGGAGATCGTGACGCGCATTCTGCAGCAGGCGGTCGACTATCTGGAACCCCACGGCGTGCTCATCGTCGAAGTGGGAAACAGTGCGGATGCATTGATGCAACGCTATCCTGAGGTGCCGTTTGTCTGGTTAGAGTTCGCCCGGGGGGGAGAGGGGGTTTTCGTGATCAGCGCCCAGGAGCTGAGCGAATTTGCGGACCAGCTCCAATAAAAAATTTTAGAGATGTGACAACGATGAGTTTACAAAGGGCACGCAGTGCCGAAGAATATGTGGATTGGGTTAAGCAGGCAGTCTTCGAAGTGGACGACCTGCGTGACTGTTACGATTTTCAGATGGAGGAAATGGGACGCTATCCGAGTTTTCTCGAACCCTTGGAACAGGGTATCAAGGCACTGCATCAGGCCATGGTGGAGGGTGAATACCATTTCGATCGTGAGGATCTCCCGTTCATGGTAGTGGTAGAGCGCCATGGTGATGACATTCCCTTTGCCATCCTCCTCAGGCAGATCAATGAAACCCACCGCAAGGGTATCGATGTCGATGCTGAGTAATCGATCAGCAGACTTCATCCCTCATCCTTACAGAGTTTGAACGACCGAGTACCCGCCATGGACCATTCAACCTTATTCGACCTCGAGCTGATCGCCAAGTACGATCAGAGTGGTCCCCGATACACCTCTTATCCCACCGCGGTACAGTTCCATGAGGGTTTCGATGAATCTGAATACCGCCGCATCGCTAAGGAGAGCAATGCCAGTGGCAGTCCGCTGTCACTCTACTTCCATATCCCGTTCTGCGATACGATCTGTTTTTATTGTGCATGTAACAAGGTGGCCACGAAGGATCGCAGCATGGCCTCGGACTATCTTGCCCGGGTCTATGAAGAGCTCCGGCTGCAGTCCGAACTGTTCGACGCCTCCCGGGTTGTCACCCAGTTGCACTGGGGCGGCGGCACGCCCACGTTCATCAGTCACGCGGAGATGCGAGAGCTGGTAGCCAAGACCCGCCAGTATTTCAAGTTGCTGGATGATGACAGTGGTGAGTACTCCATTGAGATCGATCCCCGTGAGGCCAAAGGGGATACCATCAAG
>JARRNW010000398.1:0-3869 GCA_037384565.1 Candidatus Thiodiazotropha sp. | reverse complement strand
AGCGCCGGCCTGATCGGAGTGGCGATCAATGGCAGCATCGTGGTGCTCGCAGCCATTCGCGCCAACCCCCGGGCGCACGCCGGCGATCACTCGGCAATCATCGATGAAACCATCGGCGCAACCCGGCACATCATTTCTACCACTCTGACCACGGTAGTCGGATTCATCCCGCTGCTATTGTTCAGCGGGGGGGATTTTTGGCCGCCCCTGGCAATCGTGATTGCCGGCGGTGTTGGATTGAGCAGTCTGCTTTCGCTGGTATTGACGCCGGTGGCTTACCGGCTGATGAATCGCCGAATGAACCGAGCCCTCGACACCCAGGCATTCGGGACACCCAACGTTTGAACCCGCACCACTCTATGGTTGAATGGCTGTATTAATAACGAAAATCAGCGGCTTGAATGATAGCTATTTGATAGATTTCCCTAAATCTACTTTGTGCGGCCATCACATCCCTAAACGCAGGGTAGTGCCGCTCGATAATATGATAGAGCAGCGTCTGTTCCGGCCGGCGACGTTTATAAGGCGGGCTGATTGGCGATCGTTCCGTGATCGCTAACAGAGTCATCATAACTCAGATGAGGATGCAACTTGGGACATACAAAATCATGCCACTACACACCCGGAAAAGTGGGAATAATCAATGGGACCCAAAAGAAACATCTTTTGAGACTACGATTCCGGTTTGCCGACTCTGCTTTGACAGATCGCGGAAATTTATCGGTTGATCACTACCGCTCATCCAAATTGTATGGAGTAATTCTTGAAAAAGGCCTTGCAATAGTGAATCATCTGCAATAAACATTTTTACCTATCTCCCTATTCTGCAGTCAACACGTTGTGTATATAAAAGGGCAAAAGGCATCAGCGATAGTCCGATTTCTTATGGGAAACAATGGGGTGATGGAACTACAGGCTGGTGGATGCCATACGATGGCCAGGGGCTATCTGAATAGACATAGCCTAGGCTGGCTGGATAATAATAGCTAACAGTGACAACACAGTGATGAGACCTTCTCGACTTTCAAAGTGAGGAAATCTAACGCCTCGGTTGAGCTTTCCACTGGTCAATCAAACTGTATTGTAGTTTTAATTTTTTAACCTTCTACGGATGCCAGCGCATGGACCATACACGCAAACGTAAATTTTCTCTTATCTTCTGTTTTGTGCTCTGGCTCGGGGGTGGATCTACTGCCTTCGCCACTACCCCACTACTCAACTTTAGCGATTTGACCAGCGGACCGGACACCGGGCTCGGGGATGGCTTGGGGAGTGGTGTCATTGTCACGGTATGGGGGCAAAATCTGGGCTCCGAACAAGGTAACAGCAACATATCATTTACCGATGCCGAGGGGACGGAAAGAGACGCGGCCCATGTCTACTATTGGAAGAATGCCGATGGAAAACTGCCCAGTGGTCCGTCAAATCTGTTTGCTTCTCACGCTATGCAGGAAATTGCCTTTTCGATTCCCGACAGTGCGATGGGGGCGGGCAGTATAAAGGTGACAGTCAACGGGCAGGTCTCGAACTTGCTGCCGTTCACCGTTCGAAGTGGCCCTATTTTCCATGTCGCCTCAGGTGGTAGCGACGCGGATAGTGGATCGTTTTCGGCGCCCTGGCAAACCACCCAGGAAGTGGTGGATAGCGCACCTGCCGGTAGTACTGTTTATGTCCATGATGTGGATTCAGGTGGCAATTCTTCCGTCAATGGGTTCTATTGGAACAATGCCGGCGCATCAAGCACCCTGGCGGAACAGTTTTCCCTGGTCTCGTATCCCGGTTATCAGCCTAAAATCACGGGCCAGAGAGGTGTGACCGGATACAATACAGACGCATTGGTGATATCTAAAATGGACATCTACGCCTCCAATTATTTGCAGGTGGGTGCCAATGATCAGCCGACGGGTTCGACGATAGACTTCAAGGGAACCTGGGGGATCAGGTCAACAAGACACGGCCGTGCCGTCGGTAATAGAGTTGGAGATATACCCGGGGGATGCGCCAGTAAATATCAGGGAGCGATTTCGGGTACGGCTCAATTTTATGACAGTATTTCGCTGTTTAAGATGTTTGGCAATGAAATTTATGAATATGGATGCGCGGGTTCATCTAAATTACATCACACTACCTATTTCACCGTGAGAAGCGCACCAGATAACCGTCAGGTGGAGCCCTGGGAGCTGGGTTGGAATTATCTGCATGACAACAAAGCGAAGAATGGTTTACATCAATTTGATCAGGATACGGACTGTGGCGATATTACCGGCCCGGTGCGTATCCATGATAATGTCATAGTCAACCAGGCTTCGGCGGGGATTGCCGTCGCCAGTCAATGCGGCTGGACCGCTGATTTTTATCTCGAGAATAATGTATTGATTAATGTCGGCAATGCATCCGCCTGGGATGGGGTAGACCCGAATACAGCAGATGCGCCTGAGTTGGCGGGAATCAATATCAGGGACTCAGGCTATTACGGCACGGTATATATCCGAAATAACCTGATATACGGCTGGACAACCGATGGCTCAGATATCACGTTGAAGGGGGCAATCAGTTTTTACGGCAGCGCATCGAACGTCACCGCGGTCATCGATAACAATATCGTTTATTCAGAGATCGATCATCCCTTCATTGTCGCTAGAAATTCCGATGTTCTCAGCAATCTCTCCGGTTCCAATAATATCTGGTATTTCAGCGGCTCTGCACCGACAAATGCGCTGTCGCCAAACTGGGATACGGACAAGTATGAATCTGATCCTTTGCTGATCCTTAGCGGCGCCAGGGTAAATGTTGCGCCAAATTCAGATGCCGTGGGTAATGCGAAACCGATTACGGCAATCAGCCATGATGTGTATGGCAAGCCTAGATTCCCCGGCATGGATATCGGTCCGGTAGAGTTTTTCACTCGACCCCTAGCGCCAGGCAATGTCACGATTCATTAATGCTCTCGAACGCCAATAGCCCGGATACTCCCGGGTTAATAACAGGCCTCAGCAGAGTGGCGTATGGGATACAGACCTATCATACATCGCCTGTCTGATAACTTTCTAAAATCGAAATGAAATTATTTACGCCAATCAAACACATTGGCCTAAATATTTGATAAGTCAGGAAAAATAATATTAACAAGACATCCAATGTTAATTCTTCAAGAAAGCTACGGTTTCAACCAGCGCGAGTCATCGGGAGGATCTGCTGTCGCTGTGGAGTTTTCAGAACAAGCTGGTGGAGCAGCACAAGCATTTTTTCACAGAGTACGATTCGATAGAGGGTCTGAAGCGACACTTCAAGGATCAACTCGAAAACTGCGTGTCGAAAAACAACACTAACTGGACATCCAAAGTAAAGGAGAATCATTAACCATGTATAGAGAGACATTTTCGGTTTAGTTCATAATACGGCTAAAGGTTCAAGACAATTCAAGCCAGTTTTTTCATTCAACAAGCGATTTAGCCGATCGATTCTTACGGATTTTCTGAAAAACAAGCGAGCGGAATTCTCTGCAATCGTAGATCGGCCCTCGAGGGTCAGAGGTTTAGCGGCTAGACTATGTAAGTAACTGCTGACAGGCCAACATTCCTAGACTACGCCGATATCCAAGATTTTGACATGCCTGCTTGAGAGCGAAGACCGTACCGACCAGCCCTTTGAACCGACTCTCAAAATTCTTCGTCAGATATGACCAGTGTCGTGAATCAATTTGCAGGCGCGCCAGAATCGGGGGGATTTTCTTGAGCTATGCAGCCTCGCTTGTCCTCTCGAAGAGGGATACGACCGGTCCAGTCAACCAATTCGAGATAATCCGAGAGCTAGAAGGTTAGACCCTTCTGATCTATCCGAGATCTATCCGGACACCCACTCTAACGAAG
>JARRNW010000397.1:0-4404 GCA_037384565.1 Candidatus Thiodiazotropha sp. | reverse complement strand
TGCAGGAACGAATCGACGAGCATTGGGATGATATGTCCCAATCGGCCCGCGATCATGCGGACGCTACACTATCGGCCCTGCGCCAGCAGCGGATCAAACTTCAGCAGGCCTACGAAGGGTTGATGGACAGCTCCGGATCCGCCTGGGAGCAGATGAAGGCGGGCTTTGGTCAGGCCTATAAGGAGATCAACCACTCTTGGGAAAAGGCCATACAGGAGTATCAAGAGGAACACTAAGGCGTCATCATCGGTTGCAGGTGGCGCTGCTGCGCCGCAGAAAACTCCTCCGGACTCAACGCCCCATCCCCATCGGTGTCGATTTCGCTGAAGGGCTGGGCGTTTTTCAGGTTACGCATCGGGTAGCCCGCCTTTAATCGCGCCTCGATACGCTTGGCCCGCGCCTGGTTGAATTCCGCTTCCTGGATCAGCCCGTCCCCATTGAGATCGAATTCTCTGAATGTCGGTCTCTGTCGACCCGTACCGGGTCCCATCCCGGGAGATGTTTTCGAGGCCCCGCTCATGGGGGAGCGCTGCTGCGGTCGAAGTCATCGAAACTCGGTGGTTGGTAACGTTGCTGGCCGGGAATACTGGCAGAGATCGCGCGGGATTTATGCAACACATCGAACTCTTCCCGACTGATGCCGCCACTACCATCCGCATCGAATGCGCTGAAGGAGAGGGGGCCTCGGTCCGGGGGTGGATTATCGGCGATGAGCGGGAAGCTGAGCGTCATGAGTATTCCGAACACCAGGGGAAGGTTACGCGATCTCATCAACAGGTCCTCCGTGGAGATGGGTTGCGTGGGAGAGGGGGGAGTGGTGGAATTCGCCCATCGTCCCGACCCTTCGATTATAGTCTTCTTCAACTTGGATTTGTTCACCGCAAATGGGTAGACGCACCCCCAGTCGGCCCTCCTATTAGGGATTTAACTCCCTTGTGTGCATCCCCTATCCATGGCAGAGTCAGAGGGTATGTCGCGAAGCATTTTAATAGCTCTGATATTTCTACTCTCCGGCAGTGGGGCGGTTGCGGAGACGCCCCCGGTCGCGTCCGTTCCGATGGGTGCGCAACAGCTAGCTCGGGAGGTCTACACCGCGGCACATGGGGGGCTGATCCGCAACGCGATCAGTAAAGGTCGCGGCCAGGATGTCGCAGTGGTGGTCAACCGCGCACCCACGGCGATGCGCACCGGGCATCGCGCGCCAACGGTTCAGACCTTCGACACCTACGTCAACAACCAGCCCCAGGATCCGGATATCGAATCCTTGCAGATGGCGATTCTCACCTCTGGCAAAACCAAGGGTACCGGGGTTTTGTTCACCCGTTACCGGGATGCCGCACGGGGGGCTTCCATCGCCATCTGGTTGCCGGCCCTGCGTAAGATTCGGCGCATCAACGAACCCTCTCACGAGGATGTCTGGTTCGGTACTAATCTCACCTACGGGGAACTGGTGTTGCGCACCCCGGACGACGAGGTGCATGAACTGCTCGGAGAGGGGCGTCTCGAAGGGTGCCTCGACACCATGGTTCTGGAACCCTGGGAGAAGAACCGCTATACCCGGCACCTGCCGGGCCCCCAATGCGCGCATATTGGCAAGCCGATCTACCGACTCAAGAGCAGTACCAAATTTAAGAACTGGTGGTATGACTACCATATCAGCGAGATTGACCGGAAGACCTTTGCCCTCTATCGGACCGTTTACTATAAGGATGGAGTTAAGGTGAAAAGCGTCTCCATCGACTGGCAATCCCTGGATCAGCCCGACCCACGCATCGCCTATCCCCGCTACATCTACGCCATCTCTCATGATGATGGAAAGGACAGTATGGTCTATGTACCCCGTGGAACCATCACCCTGAATGTGGAGCTGGCGGATAACTTCTGGTCGGAAGATACCCTGGAGCACTATGAGCCTTGATGGAAAACCGGTTCCAACGGCGAGTCCCGACGGGTCGGCACCTAAGAGTCGGTTCTGAGGCCGTGCCGGTTGTCGCGATAACGATCCGTGGCCTGCCTGGCGTTCCGTGGGTGGCTGTCCAATGAGTGGAGTCAGGAGGGATTATGCTTCGGGCTACGCCCGTTTCATGCTCCGATACCGACGCTCAGTGATCCTGCTGCTGTTTGTACTGACCCTGCTGAGTTCCCTGTTCCTCAACCAGATCAATCTGCGCAACGACCCCGATTCCCTGCTCCCCCTGAGCAATCCCTACATCGCAACCAATCTCTACAGCGACCACACCTACGGGATGGGCAATCTGATGGTCTGGGGCCTGAGGGTGAAGCAGGGTGATATCTACCAGCCCTGGTTCATCCGCATGGTGGATGATTTCTATCGCGATGTGAGTGCGCTGCCCTTCGCTAATGCGGATAAATTTGTCGGCCTGCCGTCGCCCCGGTTGCGTAATCTCGGCATCGCGGTGGACGGCAGTCTCGACTTCCGCCGTTTGATGCCGGCCAACGGACTCTCCGACAATCCCCGGGAGGCCCAGGCCCAGTTAGCGACTCTGCGCGCGGGTCTGGAGAAGCACATCGTGCTCGAACCCCTGTTGCTCTACTACCAGGACGCGGAGGGTCACAAGTGCGAGATCACCAATGACAAGGGTCTGATCGACAACCGTACCGTGGCGCATGTGCATCGTGAGTGCCGTGCGATCGGCACCTTTATCATCGGCGATTTCTCCAACGATCTGAAAGACCATCACCTGGACTGGATCGCCCGGCTGCGGGAACTGATGCAGTCCTATGAATCGCGCTACGGGGACCGGGTGACCTTCTACCAGTCCGGCGAGCCCTACTTCCTGGCCTCGATGGTTGAGGAGCTATGGGACAAGGCCTGGCTGTTCGGCATCTCGCTGCTGATCATCCTGGTGATCCTGTGGTACGAGTTCCGTCACTGGAGCTGTGCGGTGTTTCCCCTGCTCGGAGTCGGCATGACCATCGTGCTGACCCTGGGATTGATGGGGTACACCCAGTTCAAACTCACCACCATGATGGCGCTCACGCCGATGCTGCTGCTGGCGATCGGTATCGGTCATGCCATGCAGGTCACCCGCCGTTTCATGCAGGAACTGACCGCCCACCGGGACCCGGAACAGGCCGCCTTCGAGGCGATCCGCCATACGGTGGTTCCGGCGGCGCTCTCCATTGGCACCGACCTGCACGGTTTTTTCGCCATCTCCTTCATCGATATCTCGTTTTACAAGGCCTACGCCTATTTCGGTATCTTCGGCATGTCGACCCTGATCCTCACCACCACCACCCTGATTCCCCTGCTGATGGTCAGTTTTCCCCCCCGACTGCGTGAGCGGGAGACCGAACGGGGCTGGGAACGGCGCATGGCGAGTGGCATCACCCGGCTGCTCACCGGTCCCGGCAAGTGGCTGCCGGTTACAGCGGTAATCGTGATCTGGCTGGGGTCCGCCTACCTGGCGGAACTGGACCGGGGATTCCTCGCCCTGATGGCGGGTGAGGCGGGGCGCAAAGATCCTGAAGTCGCCCGCATTCAGGATGAGTTCGATATCATGCCCGGGGTGGAAAAGGGGATTGATTATCCCCGTGCGGCCTACAAGGAGCACTACCTGCTGGGTGAGGTGCTGGGGGAAGGGAGTGAAGTCGAAGCGATCCGGCAGCTCGACGCCCTGTCCCATATGATGCCCGGGGTGATCACCGCGAATATCGTGATCCGTTCCAAACAGGGCTCCCTGCCACCCTGCGGGATGCATGCCTGGGATCCCATGGGCCGGAGGATCATCGGTCCACAGCAGTGTTACGACGAGATGAGCGATCCCCCCCAGGGGGTATTCAATCAGGTTGCGGTGCTCAAGGCGCTGTCGGATTTCGAGGATTGGCTGCGCGGCCATCCGCACATTGGCTTTACCTCCTCCTATGTGCAGTTCGTCAAGACCCTGAACATGATGCTCAATGCGCCGAGTGGCGAACGGCCCACCGCACACATGAACCTCTATGCCATCCCCGATCAGGAGCATATGCTGAAAAACCGCTACGCCTACCGGCTGGACCGGTATGGCCATCTGCCCGATCCCCGTGAAACCATCCCCTTCTATAATGGCTTGCTGATGACCGGAGCCGCGCCCGGGGAACTCGACGGTTTCGTCAACACCCGCACCTGGGACGAAGGCGTCATCGTCGGTTTCGTCAACACCATGGATCCGAAAGAGACCCATCAGACCATCCGGGATATCCAGGCCTACCTGATCGAACACGCCAACGACCCGGGGATGAGGCAACTGCGGTTTGGTGTTCAGGCCGGTGAGCAGGTAACCGTGCCCGGGACACGCAAGATCGCAGCGCACACCGTGGAGGTTTCGGACTCCCTACAAGGGCGGGCTCCGGTCGGCGGTTTTCTGGGTGTGACCGAAGCGACCCGGGATGTGGCCTTCAAGG
>JARRNW010000396.1:0-3878 GCA_037384565.1 Candidatus Thiodiazotropha sp. | reverse complement strand
GGATCCAAACGATATGTGTGGCAGCCCCTGCCAGCCGCGGTAACCGGCTCGGCAGCACGGGCGGCGCCACCCGTAGAGCGGTCCACCTATGTCTGGCAGGCCTTGCCCGAGCAGGCGCCCACGCCCGAGGAAAACCCCCTGACCGAGGCGAAGATCCAACTCGGTGAGCGGCTGTTTTATGATACCAATCTATCACAGGATCGGAGTCTGTCCTGCAGTTCCTGTCATGATGTACGGCACGGAAGCGGTGATGATGGGCGCGCCACCTCCCAGGGTATCGATGGACAGCTGGGCAGTCGCAACGCCCCCACGGTGTGGAATGCCGCCTTCCAGTCGGTGCTGTTCTGGGATGGTCGGGCCCATTCCCTGGAGGAACAGGCCCTGGGACCGTTGATCAATCCCATTGAAATGGGCATGCCGTCTCTCGATGCGGTGGTGGAGCGGGCTCGGGAGAACCCGGCCTACACCGAGCTATTCGAGCAGGCGTTTGGCAGCTCAACCGAGATCACTGCCAAGCGTATTGCCCAGGCAATTGCCAGCTACGAACGCACCCTGATCACCCCGGATTCTGCCTACGACCGCTTCCTGCGGGGTGACCTTACAGCGCTCACTAGCCAGCAACTGCAGGGCATGGACCTGTTTCAGTCCCTTGGTTGCATCAACTGTCATTTCGGACCCAATTTCAGTGGTGCCAGCTTGTTTGATGGCCGGGCGCCAATGAGGATCTTTCCCACTTACCCGACCCCCTATGAGGCGCGCTACGAGCTAACTCGGGACAGTGGCGCCGCCACTCCCGGCAGCGGGCGAGGCAGCTGGCGGATTCCCTCGCTGCGTAATGTGGCGCTCACCGGCCCCTGGCTGCACAACGGTTCCGTGGACGAACTCTCCGAAGTGGTGCGCATCATGTCCAGTGTCCAACTGGGTATGACCGGGCTCTACCTGGTATGGGCGGATGACCTCAAGGTGATGACCCGGCTTGAGCGTCCGGTGCTGAGTGAGGATGAAGTGGCGGATCTTGTCGCGTTCCTGCAGGCCTTGAGCAGCGACACCCTGGTGAAACGTATCGGTGAGTCACGAATTGGGAGTGATCGCGTAAAAAGCGTTGATTCTTTGGCTCAAGAGGGGTAGATCTGTGCCGTTCCCAAGAACGTCATACGCCCCCGATGCTGGAGTCTGCATGTCCGACAGCCTACTCAATCTCTCCCCCCTGGGGCAGGCACTGTTGCAATCCGGCGTTGTTCACAAACACTTTAGTCAGCCCTCCCCGGTGATCCACAAGGGACAGCCCGTGTCCGGCGCCTATCTGGTTACCCAGGGCCGCCTGCGGGTGTTCACCTACACTCCCCAGGGCAGCGAGGCGACCCTCTACTTCATACGTCCCGGTGAAACCTGTGTGCTGGCGCTCAACTGCCTGTTCAACGATCTGCGCTATCCGGCCTGGGTGGAGGCCGATCGGGACACCCGGGTGGATGTGATCCCCGGCGGGCTCTATCGTCAGCTGTTCGAGCGGGAGTCCTCGGTGCAGAATCTCACCGTGAAGGCGCTCTCGGGACTGGTGTTCCGCCTGATGGATGAACTGGAGCAGGTTCACGCCTGCAACCTGGATCAGCGACTGGCCAACTTCATCCTTTCCAATGCCACGGAGGAGGGGGTCTTGCACGCGACCCAGCAGGAGCTGGGGGCGCACCTGGGCACCACCCGCGAGGTGATCGCCCGGCTGATCCAGGGATTTGTCGCCAACGGTGCCGTGTCCACCCGAAGGGGTGCTGTGATCGTGACCGATGCAGCATGGCTTTCCCAGCTGATCGAGCCACAGTGAACGATTCTCTTTCCTGACCATCGTGCAACAGCTGAATGGCTGGTGTAATCTTTGGGTATCGACCCATATCGTTCCTCCCGGCTTCCGTGATTCTCATTCGGCTCCCCCCGCGGATGCGCCATGTGGTTGACCCTCTTGGCAGCCGCTTCGTCAGGAGTCCTGTGTTACATCCAATCAGGCAGGGCGCGGGTCCTGCCTCCGAGGTATATGCCAATGAGCTTCAACGGGTTTTTCGAGTTGTCCCTGTCAGGTTATCTGATCCTTACCCTGGCCCTGACCCATGTCACCATCGTTTCGGTTACCGTCTTCCTGCATCGCCACCAGGCGCATCGAGCATTGAATCTGCACCCGGTCCTGAGCCATTTTTTCCGTTTCTGGCTTTGGATGACCACCGGCATGGTGACCCGGGAGTGGGTGGCTATTCACCGCAAACACCATGCCCTATGTGAAACCGAAGAGGATCCCCACAGCCCCCAGACCCGAGGTCTCCGTAAGGTGCTATGGCAAGGCGCGGAGCTCTATCGTAGTGAAGCGGGTGATTCACAGACCCTGGAGCGCTACGGTAAAGGCACTCCCGATGATTGGTTGGAACGCCATCTCTACCGGCCGCATAACTTTGTGGGTATTTCCATACTACTGATAATCGAACTGATTGCCCTAGGGCCCATCGGTTTGACGATCTGGGCGGTACAAATGGTGTGGATCCCATTCTGGGCGGCCGGCGTGGTCAATGGTGTGGGTCACTACTGGGGCTATCGCAATTTCGAAATTCCCAATGCAGCAACCAATATCTTCCCCTGGGGAATATTCATCGGCGGAGAGGAGTTGCACAACAATCACCACGCCTTCGGCAGTTCTGCGAAACTCTCTAACCGCTGGTTCGAATTCGATATCGGTTGGATGTATATTAAGCTCTTCTCCTATTTGGGGTTGGCCAAGATTCTTAAAGTCGCCCCCCGACGTGGCTTTGTCGACGAGCGTCCGCAACTCGATGTGGAGGCTGTCAAAGCTCTGACCGTCAATCGGCTGCAGTTGCTTGCCGACTATCGTCGCCGGGTTTTGAAACCGGTATTCCGAATTGAAATGCGGCACGCGGATCGTCATCTGAAACGGCTCTACCGTACCGCTTCGCGACTGGTACGCAGGGATGCGCTCCTGCTCAGTGACTGTGACAGGGAGCTGCTCAGTGACATCCTGGATGATAACCGAGTTCTGGAGCTTGTGTACCACTACAAACTCCGGTTGCAAAAGATCTGGGAACAACAGGCTTCGAGTCATGAAAAACGTCTAGAGGCACTGACCCAGTGGTGCGCCCAGGCCGAGGCGAGTGGTATAGAGGCGCTGGGGGAGTTCGTGGTTTTGTTAAGGTGTTACAGTCTTCGGTATCAGGTTTGAATCTTGATTCCAATCCTGGCATTGAATAATGAGGGTTTTCTCAGAATATGAATGACATAAAGCAAAAGATCGCGTTGTTTATCGATGCGGAGAATGCCCCTGCGTCGAAATTTGAAGACGTGCTGAGTGAAGTGGCTAAATATGGGGTTGTAACGATCAGGAAGGCCTATGGAAACTGGAAGAATCCAGGGTTGAAATCATGGGAGGATCTGTTGCACGAATATGCAATACAACCGATTCAACAATATGATCTCACCAAAGGAAAAAATGCATCGGATATCGCCTTGGTAATCGACGCCATGGATGTTATGTACACGAAGAATATCGATGTGATGTGTTTTGTGTCATCCGACTCGGATTTTACTCCAATGGTTACCCGTGCGCTTGCTGAGGGTAAAGTGGTATTAGGGTTTGGGGAGCGTAAAACACCCACTCCATTTGTGAATGCCTGTTCGAAGTTTTTGTATCTCGATGATGAACAGGTGCAAAACGACACCGCAATTGGAAAATCAAAAAACATCAAGTCCGATACAAAACTGATTCATCTGTTACGTCAGGCGATAGAGGCCACAGAAGACGAGGATGGTTGGGCATCTTTGGGTCCGGTAGGGTCTCATATTTCGAATAAAACATCCTTCGATACGAGAAATTATGGATATAAAAA
>JARRNW010000395.1:0-3883 GCA_037384565.1 Candidatus Thiodiazotropha sp. | reverse complement strand
ACGCTCGCCTCGGACAGGTCCAAGCGCTCCGCCACGTCCGCATAGGTCAGACCATGGGCCTTGAGGGTACGTTTTAAAGCCGTGATCAGTTGTTGGGTTTGTGCCATATTGGGAATCCAGTATCAGGGGTTTTGCGATAGCCTGAGATCCAATAACCTCAGATAAAAGTATCAATAATTAATACTCCATGGTGTAATTATTTCAACTTTTATCATACACGTAGCAGTCAGGGATACGTCGCACTAACATGGCTACAGACACATCAACCGGAGCCATAACGTCATGGACAGAATTTTCAAAACACCGGGCTTCCTTCCCTTCCTGCTGGTCGCCTTTCTCAACGCCTTTGTCGATCTGGGACACAAGATCGTCATCCAGAACACCGTTTTTAAGATCCATGAAGGCCCGATCCAGATCATTCTCTCATCCCTGATCAACGGCCTGATTCTGCTGCCTTTCATCCTGTTATTCACACCGGTCGGATATCTCTCGGACCGCTACCGCAAACCCCGGGTAATGCGCATCAGCGCCGCCCTGGCCCTGGGCCTGACTCTGCTGATCACCCTGAGCTACTATCAAGGCTGGTTCATCGGCGCCTTTGGCATGACCTTCCTGCTGGCGGTACAGAGCGCCTTCTACTCCCCGGCCAAATACGGCTTCATCAAAGAGATGGCCGGACAGGCTCGACTGGCCCGGGCCAACGCCCTGGTACAGGCAGTCACCATCGTCGCCATCCTCTCCGGCATCGTGGTCTTCTCCCTGCTGTTTGAAACCCGTCTCAGTGGCCAGGTCTACTCGAACGAGGCCGCCACCCTGACATTGATCGCCCCCATCGGCTGGATCCTGGTACTGTGCGCCGGACTGGAGTTCTGGCTGACCCTGCGCCTGCCTGAAGGCGCAGCGCCCACTTCAGATCAGGCCTTCGACTGGCAGCGCTACGCTCGGGGCCGCTACCTGGGAGAGAACTTCCGCAAGCTCACCGGCAACCGCACCATCTGGCTCTCCATCGTCGGCCTGTCGGTCTTCTGGGGAATTTCCCAGGTGGTACTGGCGGCCTTTCCGGCGTTCGCCAAAGAGACTCTGTCCCTGGACAACACCCTGATCATCCAGGGGGTCATGGCCTGCTCCGGGCTGGGCATCATCATCGGCTCACTGATCGCCGGACGCGCCTCCCACCAGCATATCGAGACCGGGCTGGTGCCCCTGGGCGCCCTGGGCATCCTGTTGAGCCTGGTCCTGCTGCCACAGCTCGACTCCGCCTCGCCGATGGCCCTCGACTTCCTGCTGCTCGGGGTGTCCGGCGGCCTGTTCATCGTCCCCCTCAACGCCCTGATCCAGTTCCATGCCCGGGATGCGGAACTGGGTACGGTCCTGGCGGGCAATAATCTGGTGCAGAATCTGGTGATGTTGGGCTTCCTCGGCCTGACGGTGCTCTTCGCCCTGCAGGGCATGGGCAGCTTCGGGCTGTTCCACCTGCTCACCCTGACCGCCCTGTTCGGCGCACTCTATACCGTCTGGCAACTGCCCCAGTCCCTGGTGCGCCTGCTCATCGCCCGGGTCTTTTCCAGCACCCACCGCATCCGGGTATTGGGCTTCGACAACCTGCCCGCCCAGGGTGGCGTACTGATGCTCGGCAATCACATCAGCTGGCTCGACTGGGCGATGATCCAGATCGCCTGCCCGAGACCGGTGCGTTTCGTCATGCACAGGGACTACTACGATCGCTGGTACCTGCGCTGGTTTCTCGACCTGTTCGGGGTGATTCCCATCGCCTCCGGCGCCAGCAAGGAGGCCCTGGCAAGCGTCAATCAACAACTGCGTGAAGGCGAAGTGGTGTGCCTGTTCCCCGAGGGGGCGATCAGCCGCAATGGTCAACTGGGTCGTTTCCACACCGGATTCGAACGGACCATCGAGGGTGTCGAAGGCGTGATCCTGCCCTTCTATCTGCACGGACTCTGGGGCAGCCGTTTCTCCCGTTCAAGCGCCAAGCTGCAGGAAAACCGCAGCATCCGGTTGCGCACCGATGTGATCGTCGCCTTCGGCAAACCGATCCCTCTGCAGAGCCGGGCTCACGAAGTAAAACAGAAGGTACTGGAACTCTCCTTCGACGCCTGGGATGACCACACCCGGCAACTCGATCCCCTGCCCCTGGCCTGGATGCGCGCCGCGCGCAAACAGGGCCGCAAGCTAAGTCTGGCGGACGCCCGTGGCGGTCAGCCACTCTCCGGCTATCGGACCCTGGTCAGTGTGATCGCCCTGTCGCGTCTGATCCACAAACAGAGCCCGGAGCGGAACATCGGCCTGTTGCTGCCCACCAGCAGCGCCGGGGTGTTGACCAACATGGCCACCCTGCTGTGTGGCAAGACCCTGGTGAATCTCAACTACAGCGCCCAGCTGAACGCCCTGCACGCCGCTCTCGACCAGGCAGAGTTGAAAAGCCTCTATACCTCCCGGCGCTTCATCGACAAACTGCGCAAGCGGGGTATCGAAATGGAGAGTCTGCTGGCACGGCTCGAGGTGCACTATCTCGAGGATATGAAGGAGCGGATCGGCGGCTTCACCCGGCTCGCACTGATGGCCGCCGCGGTGACCCTCCCGGCACGCCTGCTGTATCGCCTGTTCGGCCATCGCAGCGCCCCCGAACAGCCCGCCGCGATACTCTTCTCCAGCGGCAGCGAGGGGCAACCCAAGGGGGTGATGCTCAGTCATCGCAACATCATGGCCAACATCCAGCAGGTCTCCGATGTGCTCAATACCCGTCACGAGGATGTGATCATGGCCTCCCTGCCCCTGTTCCACGCCTTTGGCCTGACCGTGACCGGCCTACTGCCCCTGGTCGAGGGCATCCCCGCGATCTGTCATCCCGACCCCACCGACGCATTGACCATCGCCAAAGCGGTGGCCCAATACAAGGCCAGCATCTTCTGCGGCACCTCTACGTTTCTGCGTCTCTACACCCGCAACGCCAAGGTCCACCCCCTGATGCTGGATTCACTGCGCATCGTGGTAGCCGGTGCGGAAAAGTTGAACCCGGAGGTGCGGGATGCCTTCAAACTGAAATTCAACAAGGATATCTATGAAGGATACGGGGCCACGGAGACTACCCCGGTGGCCAGCGTCAACCTGCCGGATCGTCTGGCCCGGGGCAGCTGGCGGGTGCAACAGGGCAGCAAGCCGGGCAGTGTGGGTCTGCCCCTGCCCGGAGGCAGCTTCCGCATCGTCGATCCACAAACCTTGCAGCCCCTGCCGGTAGGCGAGGACGGCCTGATTCTATTCGGCGGACCCCAGGTAATGCTCGGCTACCTGAATGAGCCCGGTAAAACCGCCGAAGCGATCATCGAATCCCAGGGACACCGCTGGTACAAGACCGGTGACAAGGGACACCTGGACGAGGACGGTTTCCTCACCATCGTCGACCGCTACTCACGCTTCGCCAAGATCGGCGGTGAGATGATCAGCCTCGGCGCGGTGGAAGGATCGATCGCCGCGCTGCTCCCGGAAGATACCGAGGTACTGGCCACGGCCCTGCCCGATGAAAAGAAGGGTGAAAAGGTAGCCTTGCTGTTTCGCGGTGCGCTGCTTCCGGCTCAACTCAAGGAACGGATCGTGGGCTCTGGGCTCAACCCGCTGCTGCGCCCGGCACTGCTCATCCCGGTGGACGAAAGCCCGATAGTGGTCAGCGGAAAAAACGACTACACTCAAGCCCGGCAACTAGCCCTGGAGGCGACCTGTTCATGAAGACCATCGATATCCATACCCATCTTCTCAACCCCTCGGTCCGCTTTGACCGGTTCTACGACCGGATCGCCCTGCGTTTTTTCGCCCGGGGTCTGGGGGCGGACCCGCACCAGTTGCGCACACGTCCCTACGAGTCCTACGTTCT
>JARRNW010000394.1:0-3892 GCA_037384565.1 Candidatus Thiodiazotropha sp. | reverse complement strand
TTTGATCTCGATACAGCTTGTCCCTTTTGTGGCAAGCCGCTCAGAACAAAAAAGTCAAAGCAGTGTCCACACTGTTTTAAATCGTGGCGCAATGAAAACGCATAAAAATGTATAACGAGACAAGGGGTCTCGTTAATATAGCTATTATGCTTAACATCGGAAGAAATATGAACAACGTGCTAATAAGGCAAGCTCTGCTTTCAGATCTAAATGCGCTCGTTCCGCTCTTCGATAGCTATCGTCAGTTCTACGACCGTGAGAGCGATCTTGATGCCGCTCGTGAATTCCTAAAGGCTCGCTTTAGTCACAGCGAGTCTGTGATATTCATTGCGATAGCCGGTGAGAGTGCGGTGGGCTTTGTGCAGCTCTATCCGAGCTTCTCCTCCGTGTCGTTGGCTCGTACGTTTATCTTGAACGACCTCTATGTGAGTCCTGAGGTAAGAAGATGCGGCGTCGCAAATCAGCTTATTCGTGCGGCAGTTGAGTATGCTGGGTCTCTGGGTGCGATTCGACTTACGTTATCCACGGCAATGACTAATGAGCCAGCCCAATTGCTATATCAGTCGTCTGGTTGGCAGCGAGACCAGCAGTTTTATGTGTACCATTATCCAGTTCCGGCATAACGAATACGGCTCACCATTACACACAACTAAACGCACCATGGCAACTTAATCGAAAGATTGCCTGGTGGCCTACTGCCCGAATGAATCCGGAACTCTATTGATGCGCCGACAACTGTTCAGCTTATGTGCCATGCATTTGTGCAAAGAGCCCGGGGGTCATCCCGAATTGTGCTTTGAACGCGGTACGGAAATGGGATTCCGATCGAAAGCCGACCCGGGCTGATACCAGGTTCACCGACAGCCCTGCTTCGAGCAGATTTTTAGCGGTTTCCAGACGCAGAGTTTCCAGGAACTTTGAGGGTGTCTGACCAAACACCTGGGTGAAATGCCGATAAAAACTCCGTTCCGACATCGCGACAAACGCGGCCATTTCGGACACTGGAGTCACCCGGTCAAGGCGACCGGACAACCAATCGATCAACCGGGCATAGCGTTCATCCGCTTTTGCCTGAGCCGTCAACAATTCGCTGAACTGAGATTGATAACCGGGTCTATGGGCGTAAACCACAAGCTGCTTTGCGACTTTGGATTTCAGCCCGGCTCCATGATCTTTTTCCAGCATCGCCAGTGCCATATCGATACCGGAGGCAACACCCGCGGATGTCCAGAGCCGCCCATCATTCACGTATAGCGCCTGGGCATCCACGACAGCATCAGTAGTGACCCTGGCAAGTTGCTCGATACCGGCCCAATGAGTAGCCACATGTCTATCCTTGAGAAGACCGGCCTTTGCAAGCACAAAAGCTCCAGTACAGATTGACCCGTAGCGTTCAACCCGTTTGGCGGCGCTCACAAGCGTATTTCGTATCGTGCCATCGCCCATCGCCGGAACCAGAGATGATTCGTAGGCCCCGACCACCAAAAGCGTGTCAGAGTCCTTGAACCGGAAACCCTTGATAGCCTGGGCGGCGAACATGAGCCCGGAATGACTTGCTATCTGACCGGCAATGGGACTCAACACCTTGTGACTGTAGAGTCTCTGGCCGGAGATCTCATTCGCCGCGGAGAAAACCGCGGCCGGACCGGCCACATCCAGTAATTCGATCCCGGGATAGACGATAAACAGTATTCTGCGTGTAGTCATTATTGGCGGAATATAGCCTTTTATTGTCATTTACGCCATAGATTCGGATATCTAACATAGCCCAACAAATATGATCACAAGACACAACCTTTCCTATCACCGTTAACCCCGGAACACGAACACTATGGCAAAAATCGGCACCCTGAAATGGATGGAATCGAGCAATGGGAAACTGGCTCTGCGTGACAAACTCAGCTTGATTGCTCAAGGGGTGATCGCGAAAGCCGCCGCAAGACGAACCAAAGCATCCGCGCAAAAGATACGCCACATTGAGGTCAAAGACATTCTGCCACCTGACAGCACGATAGCCCGGGAGGCCCTGGCGCTTTGCCAGGATGCCAGCGAACCCTTTCTGGTCAATCACTGCCTGCGCTCGTACTACTGGGCGCGGTTACTCGACGACGGCTCTGAATCCTTCGACGATGAAGCGCTCTTCACCGCCTTTATGCTGCATGACATGGGGCTGACCGAACGCTATCGACTCGGTCAGTCCGAACAACACTGCTTCACTGTCGTGGGCGCCCAAATGGCCGATGAACTTGCCCGAAAACATGACTGGACGGATAAACGGGCAGGCCTTCTCGCAAATGCCATCACTCTGCACTTGAATATCATCGTCGACACGGCGCATGGTAAAGAAGCCCGTATGGTTCGCGCCGGTTCCGGCGCCGATGTGGCGGGCCTGGGGCTTGAGGTGCTGCACAGGGACCAGATACATACGGTGTGCGACAAACACCCCAGATTGATGATGAAAAGGAACATGCGATCCGTACTGCGCATCGAGACACTGGAGCGTCCGGAATGCCGAATCGCATTTTTGAATCGACGATTCGGGTTTGACCAGCTGATCACCCGCACACCCTTGTTTGACGAGTGAGCCCATTCAGGGCTCATCGAGTCTACCAAAGTGAGTATTAACCCTAACCTATTTGGTTGCCGGGTTAATAATCACCAGGAAATCGCCTTGCCGTGGCGAAAAAATCCTCCACTGGGTCCGTCATCCGGCAGGGTTGCCGCCCAGACGATGCCTTTGGCGCCCTGTGTCACATCCAAAGGCGCCTCTTCGCCCCCCATATCGGTGCGCACCCAGCCGGGGCAGACCGAATTGATCTTAACTCCGGTACCCTGCAGTTCATCGGCAAAGATACGAGTCACCGCATTGAGCGCGGTTTTGGAAAGCCGGTAGGCGGGACAGCAACCGTTCATCTCCTCAAGCTGGCCCATACCGGATGAAACATTGACCACACGCCCCTGCCCGTCCATCAGAGGAATCAGTGCGCGGCAGAGCAGTAACGGTGCCAGGGTATTGGTTTCAAACCCCGCGCGGATCCGTTCCGGGTCCGCGTTGAACACACTGCTTGCCTCGCCATCGAACCCAGGGTCCGGGAAGATACCTGCATTGTTCACCAGGCAGTCGAGGCCACCAAAGGTTGTTTCCAGATACTGCTTTAAATCCGCGACGGATATCTCCTGAGTCACCTCAAGGGGGTAAAACATCACATCCAGGCCTTCGTGACGCAAGGCTTCCACAGCCGCTTCTCCCTGGCTGGTGTCCCGGGCGGTCAGTACAACGGTATACCCCGCTTGGGCCAACTGGCGGCATGTCTCGCGACCCAGGCCGCGATAGGCGCCGGTGACTACGGCAACAGGTTTGTTCTTCATGAGACCCTCCGTCAATATTATTCAGAGATCTGGCGCCTTATCACGCACACCATAGCCTAGCGGAAATTGGCCATGTCCCCCAACGGATATTAGAGGGGTAATTGCCCGTGATGCATCGGTGTGATCCGAAACGCCCCCCTGTCAGGGTCGGTATATCAAGATATCGCCGGGTTGGCACGCCAGGAACTCACAGATCTTTTCCAGTGTTTCAAAGCGCACCCCCTTAACCTTCCCCTGCTTCAGAAGAGACATATTCGCTTCAGTAATACCCACATACTCGGCAAGTTCCTTGGATTTCACCTTTCGCGCGACCAGCATCATATCGAGTTGAACAACAATAGGCATGGCGTATTCAGTCACACAAAAGTTGCATTCTCTTCCGCACAGAATCCCGCCATCACTCTACTTAAGAGACGCGTGAACTGGGGTAGTTTCTCTGGGCCAAACTGATTCATGAGCGTGTTCCTCTTAAATGTAAGTTCCAAGGAATCTTTCGAAGTTAAATATCGTATTTCGATAATTA
>JARRNW010000393.1:0-3901 GCA_037384565.1 Candidatus Thiodiazotropha sp. | reverse complement strand
TGCATGGGGGGAAATAACCCGGATATCACCGCGAAAAAAGAAAACGCGTCGGTGGATGATTTCGCGGATCTGGGAACACCCGATGCGGTCAAGCGTTGCCAAACCTGCCACTCCGGTGGAGGCTGGATGGAGAAGGACCGCAATGGTCGGCGCTTCGATCAGGTCGATACCAGCACAGTGCCTTATCTGGATGGTGATTACTATAGCCGTAGTGTGGATGCCGACGGCAATCAGGTTGTCCAACTGTGGGACTGGCATGCCAGCGGTGTCGCGGAAAACGACTGCCTGCTCTGCCATCTGAAGTTCGACGATATGGTGACGATCGATCAAAAACTGGATGCCGAGAGTGACAGCTATACCCTGGCCCGTTCTGTTCGCAGTGCCTTGATGGGCAGTGGGCAGTTTCGTTATGCCGCCACTGCGATGCTTGAGTTCACGAATCTGAACACTGGCAGTGACGCCTCGGCGGATAAAACATTGCTCAGGTTTGCACGCAGTGATGCGAACAACGATGGCGCGATCGATGCGACTGAACTGGCCCCCGGCAGCGATGGTTTACCGGTTGTGGAATGGAACAGTGAGGCATTCGACGCACAGGGTCTGGTCTCCATACCAATGGTTCGCTATCCCGGTAACGACAACTGCATGCCCTGTCACCGAACCTCCAATTCGCGGCGGGGCTTTTACGGCTTTGGCGAAGGCGCCGAGGCGGTCTACGACGAAGACGGATTGCAGGTGAGGGACTACCAGGACGACGTTCATAAGGGGCAGCTCTGGACGGAGGCCAATGGCGAGCAGCGGCAGATCGAAAACTGCAACGCCTGCCACAGCCGTAACTATTACAACAAGAGTTTTGGTTATCAGACCGACCTGGATGCCGATCACAACTTTCTCAAGGGCAACTCCGATATGGATCTGGGTAATGACCGCGACTACACGCCGCCGGCCAAATCCTGTACCTACTGTCACGAGGATGCGCAGACACCGGCTATTCCTTCCGGTCATGAGAATATGCTCGCGGCCCATCGGGAGCGCTGGAAGCTGGCCGGTGATATGACCGGATATACCGAGGATTCCCTGAACCGGATCACCCAGACCCATCTGGATGCGCTGGCCTGCGAAACCTGCCATATCACGGATAAAACTGCGCGCGGCACGCCCCTACAGATCATGTATCGCTACGCGGCCACCGAGGACGGCACGCTGAAGATCCGTCCCTATAACGCCAAATACCGTGCCCAATGGCGGGACAAGACAACCGGATACGTATTCTCGAAAACCGAGCGCAACAGCGTCTTCAAGATGGTGGTGGACGCGGATGGGAACCGCTCCGGGGAGCTGATCGACCCATTGAGCGGCGAGGTGGTCGGTCATGTGGCGGTGAGAAAGTCCCATGGAAGCTGGCGTTTTTCCGATCCGGAGGATTACCCAACCATCAAGGCCCTGAAGGCGGCTTACGATGGCCTGCTCAGCTTGAAGGGTTACGAGAATCCCAATGCGGTACTGGTGTGGGGGGCATCGAATTTCTACGTGCTTTCGCACAATACGCGCCCAGCTACCGAGTCGGTTCAGTGCGAAGAGTGCCATGAAAAGACCTCCCGGGGCGCCTTCAGCTCCTTGGTGGCGAGCGCCGGTGTGCTCGGCTCGTCGAATGTCAAAACCGTGACCACGCTTCCGGACAAGCGCCTGATCGATGAAGGTGTGGTAGAGATGGCCTTTCCCTCCATGCAGGCCAACGAGGATGGCACGATCACGGAGAACACCGAGGATGTGCTCTACTACAGCGCCCTCAACCCGTCGCTCTCCCGGATGGGTACGGCGGTCGCTCCAGTGGATTCTGGTTATATGGTCATCAGTGACGGCCAGGCGGGACTGTCGAGTTTGGGATTGAGTTCCGAAGAGGTTGTTCAGTTGCAGGCGCTGATGCCCGCTTCATCATCAATCTATCTGTTTAAACCCCGCTACGGTGATTCGATGGTACGCGCCGCGGCCCTGATGTCGGAAAAGAATGGTCAGGCGGATTTGGTGTTATCGGGCTACCGGTTCCTGGTCTCCCTCGAAGGTGACGGGGCGGTCGAATCGGCGAGTCAGGGGGCCAAGCTGTCCCTTTCCAATGTCTACCGGATCGAAGCGAAAAACAGCGATGGGGAAAACGTGGATCAATTTCCCGGCACACCCCTGTACCTCAAGCTGCCCTGGAGCGGCACCGATACAGACCAGATGAGCATCATCGTTTCAGAAGATGGTGATGGCTGGAACGCGATGGATGCCGACCAGATCGTTTTCGCACAGCCTGCGAATGGGGAGGACGACGGCTACGTGGTCCTGCGCACCACCCATCTGAGTTACTTTGCGGTGGCTCAGGCCTCCAGCGGAGAAAGCGTCGATAGCGGTGGAAGCGAATCCAGCAGCAGTAGCAGCGGCGGTGGCGGAGGCAGTCTCTTGCTGTTGCCGTTGTTGCTGGGCGCATGGCGCTTGCGCCAGACATGGCTGCGTCGCGGAGCTTGAGTCCATGAGGTTCTCCGTCCGTCACAAGGCGATTGTGTCTTTGCTGCCATGGACGGCAGGGGCGGGACTTGCCACAGGTCAGATGATGCTGACCACCCAGTGCACCCTGCCGCTGCTCGGGGTCTGCTCCGGTTGCGCCGGGTGCCTGGTAACCCTGGGATCATTGGTGAGTTGGGGAGCGATCCATACGGAACGCGCCGGTTCGGCGGATCAGGAAGCGAATCCTGATCCATCCCCGGTTTCCGACGCCGACTGATCACTCGAGTCTATTGTTTTCATGCGGGATAGGTTTGTTCAGATTTTACCGATCGGACTCTGTCTGTTGTCGGAGTCCCTGTTCGCCGGTCTGTCCGGTAGTGCGGAACTGCGCTGGCAGGCCGACAGCAGTCGCTTTCAAAACACCGAGCACACGCTCGAACAGTGGACGGCGATCAACTATCAGGACCTCGCATCCGGGTTCAGCAGCAACCTGCAGTTCTCGCTCAAGGTCGATGAGGGGACTTCCCAAGGCAGACTCTACCAATGCTATCTGCGCAGCGGTGATGGACAGGTGCGTCCCGAACTGACCCTGGGGCGATTCGAGACAGTGAACAGCGACGGTTATCAAACACTGGATGGTTTTACCTGGCGGCAACGCCATGACGCGTTCGGATGGCGGGTCATGGCGGGCAAGCTCAAGCGGTTCGAGGACTACGCCATCGATGCCACCGATCTGATGTTGGGCGTCGCGGGCGATTACGATCTGCTGGGGGTTTTCGCGATGCCCGCTTTCGAACGGCTTCGACTCGATCTGGGGTTGGAGCATCTGCGCGGCACTTCACCCCAAACTCGTCTGCACGGCGGCGTGAGCGGTCTGTTCAAGGCGCATCACGGGCCATTCTTTCTCAACGAGTTTCATCTCACCGCGGACGTGAATACAGATGATGGAACCTGGCATCGCATCAGCGCCGACAGCCGATTCGATCTGCATCGCCTGGGTGTGCTCGGGTTGCGCTACGCCTACTACGACCCGGATGATGAGTTGGAGACCTTTCGTGAACGCTTCCACGGCTTTTACAGTCTCGAACGGCAATCGGTGGCACGGGGTCTCTGGCAGTTGCCGGAGATGAGCGGATTGCGCCTGCGGTTCGAACTCAGCGGCAACCACACCGATGCGGGCGCCGAGGGGATGGGTTGGGCCGCCGAGGCGGACTATCCGTTGCCGGGTTCCCATCGATTGGATGCCCGACTCGATTATCTCAAGGTTGATGAGGACCACGCCGTGTCACTCTATCTGCGGGACAGGGCACCCCTCTCATCCCGCATGGAGATGGCCGTCGAAGGTGTCTATCAAACCAAACAGACCGGACTGTCCGGTGACAACCATCTGTGGGGGGTCTCGCTGGAGGCATCA
>JARRNW010000392.1:0-3902 GCA_037384565.1 Candidatus Thiodiazotropha sp. | reverse complement strand
CAAATTTCGGAGTTTAAATCGCGATTCAGACTCCGTCGAGTCCCACCCAAACGGCCCCCAATAGCACTCTGAACTCCGAGACTTGAGTTCAGTTGATTCCGCAGCGCCGTGACTCGGGGCCTGTTTGATAAGGTTATAAGGACCAGGCCTCAGCTCGGCGGGTAGATACGGCCTTGCAGGTTGTTGTTTACCCGATACCATCCTGCAGAGTCATCGGAAGCGCCTCGGGCAGGATGGCGTAACCCTGGTTTTCAATACAGTCGACCAGGTGCCCGAAGAAATCGTAGTCAACGGGGCCGGTGGTAGAGGTGAGGTTGTTCACATGGGATACAGGTGAGAAAAACTGCTCGATTCTGGCATCCTCTGTGGTTTTTTGCCAAGGAAATGTTCAATCTGCGCTCGCATTTTTCTAAGTATATAATTAGCTTAAGGAAATTTCCCTAAGCGCTGCGCTGAGGCGGGTTTTTTTCTGAGACTGTCCTATCCCATGTGATTCCGGTATATTTCGCCCATGGACCTGAACTTTCTAGAATTCGAACAGCCCATTGCGGAACTCGAGGCAAAAATCGAGGAGCTGCGCCTGGTGGGCAGTGATAACGAGATCAACATACAGGATGAGATTGCCCGCCTGGAGAACAAGTGCCGGAGTCTCACCGAGTCGATCTTTTCCAATCTCAAGCCTTGGGATATTTCCCAGCTCTCCCGCCACCCCCTGCGGCCCTATGTTCTCGATTACATCGAGCGGATCTTTGATGAGTTTCACGAACTGCACGGTGACCGGACGTTTGCCGATGATCATGCCATAGTCGGTGGCGTGGCCCGTCTGGAGGGGCGTCCGGTGATGGTGATCGGCCATCAAAAAGGCCGGGATACCAAAGACAAGCTCTACCGTAATTTCGGTATGCCCCGTCCGGAAGGGTATCGCAAGGCACTGCGTCTGATGGAGCTGGCGGAACGCTTCAAGCTGCCGATTCTCACCTTCATCGATACCCCCGGGGCCTATCCGGGAGTGGGGGCCGAAGAACGGGGCCAGAGTGAAGCCATCGCGCGCAATCTCAAGGTGATGTCGGGGCTGCGTACCCCAATTATCTGCACCGTCATCGGCGAGGGGGGCTCCGGTGGCGCCCTGGCGATCGGTGTGGGTGATCGAATCGTCATGCTGCAATACAGCACCTATTCGGTCATTTCCCCGGAGGGATGTGCATCGATCCTGTGGAAGAGCGCCGAGAAGGCCCCTCTGGCCGCCGAGGCGATGGCCATCACTTCGGACCGGCTCAAGGATCTTGATCTGATCGACGAGATCGTGCCAGAACCCCTGGGCGGCGCTCACCGGGATCTCGAAACCATGGCGAAAAATCTCAAGCACGCACTGGTGGAAGGGCTGGATAACATCACCAGCATGGCCATCGACAAGCTGCTCGACACCCGCTATCAGCGGCTGATGCAGTACGGCCAGTTCTCCGGGGAGTAGCTCAGCGGATCATCCCGTGTCCATCAGCACGACCCGGCTCTACGACATTCTGGCCCGCTATCCCAGGCCCGAGCGCTGCCTGGTGGCGCTCAGCGGCGGACTCGACTCCACCGTACTGCTTCACCTGCTGGCGCAACTGAAGCCGCGCCTGGAGTTCCCGGTACGAGCCATCCATGTCCATCATGGTCTGCAACAGCAGGCCGACCTCTGGCAGGCGCATTGCGAAGTCCTCTGCGCGGAACGGGAAATTCCCCTTGAAACCCATCATTTGAACCTCGCGCCACAGCCGGGAGAGAGTCTGGAGGCTCTGGCACGGGAATCCCGCTATCAGGCACTGGCGAAATCGATGTCCCCCGGGGATCTGTTGCTGACCGCCCAGCATCAGGACGATCAGGCGGAAACCCTGCTGTTGCAATTGATGCGCGGCAGCGGCCCGGCCGGCTTGGCCGGCATGCCGGCGCAGACCCGATTCGGTCCTGGCTGGCTGGTCAGGCCGTTACTTACGGTCACCCGTCAGGCGCTGGAAACCTACGCCCGGGCGCATGACCTGAGTTGGCGGGAGGATCCCTCGAACCAGGATTTGCGATTCGACCGCAATTTCATGCGCCACCAGGTGATTCCCTTACTGCGCTCCCGTTGGCCTGCGGTGAGTGAAACCCTGGCCCGTTCCGCGCGCTATAGTGGCGAACTCCTGGATCTGGTCAACGAGGAAGTGGACGAAGATCTGGACCGGGTGCGGATTGCACACTCAGATGCTCTTTCGATCCCAGCCCTGCGCGAGTTCCATTCCGTGCGTCTACGGCATCTGCTGCGACGTTGGATCGGGTCAAGAGATGCCACCATGCCAAATTCCAAAAAGATGGCGCGCATCGAACGCGAAGCCGTGTTCGGGCGTCCCGACGCCAGCCCTGAGATTCGCTGGGGGGAATGGTCGGTTCGGCGCTTTCGGGATGGTCTCCATCTCCTGGATGAACCTATGCCGGACCCGTTTGTCGGTTCACTGGACTGGTCCGGTGACACCCCTCTGGAATTGCCAAATGGATTGGGACAGCTCCGGGCGGTACCCGCGGATACCGGTGTGAGCGCCGCCAATTGGCGGACCGCACGTATCGAGGTACGCTTTCGCCAGGGTGGGGAGCGTTGCCAGCCTGCGGGTAGAGGTCACAGACACTCCCTAAAAAAGCTCTTATTGGAGTGGGGAATCCCCCCCTGGGAGCGCGAGCGCCTGCCGTTGATCTATCTCGACGGGACCCTGGCGGTGATCCCCGGTCGAACGGTATGTGAAGGCTTTGTCGCGGCGCCAGGTGAAACGGCGCTGCAGGTAGCGTGGAAACGATAACCGGGTTCCGTTACCGGTCAGGGATCCCTAAGGATCGTTTTTCACTGGCCGATAGCCTGTGTATGTTATGTAACGGCCTGAAAACCTCCCTGATGTCTGTTTCAACGCGGCAGCCCGAGTTACCACACCCCAATCAGGCATGTCGAAGGGGTGTCAGGGGGCTGCTGGATGATCTACCGCTACGCCTGTTTTGGCTACTCCTCCTGTTTGTGTCGGCTATGATGCAACCGGCTAACGCCAAATCCCTCGAATCCCAGGTCTATATGGCCGGTTTGCACGAATCGCAATGGCAATATCAGGGTTCGAAGTACCACTGTGAGCTGAAGCACGAAGTCCCACAGTTCGGCACCGCCGTGTTCCGCCGTTTGTCCGGTGATCCCCTGCAGTTCCGTATCGATGCCTTTCAACCGGTTCCGGAGGTGGTCAAGGCCACCCTGCGGGAAGTCTCACCAGAGTGGGAACACGAACCCCCCGACGACCTGGAACAGCATCTGGAGATCCACGCTGGGCTCCGGCCGGTGACCCTGGGTCGTAAACCGGCCGGTTGGCTGCTTACCTCCCTGTCCAAGGGACAGATGGGAAGTTTCGACTTCTTCGACTGGGACGACAGTCGCCGTCAGGTATCGGTGCGGCTCTCGCCGGTGCGTTTCACCGTGGCCTACCGGGCCTTTAAGCAGTGTCTCAGAGAACTCTCTCCCGCCGGATTCGAATCCATCAAAGAGCTGACCCTGTATTTCCCGGTGGATGTGCATGTGCTCAATGATAAGGCTCGTCAGGCCCTGGATCAGGTTGCGGATTTTATCCTGGCGGATGAACAGATCACTGCCATCAAGGTAGCGGGGCATGCGGATGACCAGGGAAGGCGCCGCTACAACATGAAACTTTCGGCCCGGCGGGCGGCCAGTGTCACCCGGTACCTCGTTTCAAAAGGCGTCAAGCCTGGTCTGATTCAGTCACGACACTACGGGGAATCTCGTCCGGCGATCGCAAAACGCAGTGAACGCGCCCGGGCTGCGAATCGACGGGTTCAGATCAACCTGCAGCGCAGGGGTGACACGCTGAAGTGAAATAAAAAAGCGATTCCAAGACCTT
>JARRNW010000391.1:0-3914 GCA_037384565.1 Candidatus Thiodiazotropha sp. | reverse complement strand
CACCACCAAGGGTGTGGTGGGCTATGACCTCACCCGTCTGCTGATCGGATCGGAAGGCACCCTGGCCATCATTACCGAGGCCCGCCTCAAACTCACCCCCCTGGCACAATCCAAACGCACCCTGCAGGCCAGTTTCCGTGACATCCATTCCGCCGCCCGGGCGGTTTCCTCAATCATGGCCCAGCCGGTCACCCCCTGCGCCCTGGAGTTCATGGATGGCACGGCACTGCAGATGGTGCGAAACTTTTCCGACCTGCAACTCGACCCGGAAGTCGGCGCCCTGCTGATGATCGAGGTGGACGGCGCGCAGCACAGCATCGACCGGGAGGCGTCCGCGGTGGCCGATGCCGCCCGGGTTCCCGGATTGTTGGAGATCCACACCGCGGAAACCGAGACCGAAATCGCCCGCCTGTGGAAGACCCGCAAGGCTCTGTCACCCGCACTCAGAAACATCGCCCCGAAGAAGATCAACGAGGATGTGGTCGTGCCGGTATCACGTATCCCGGATCTGATCGGTTTTCTCGACAACCTGTCCCTTGAAACCGGCATCACGATTGTCAATTTCGGCCATGCGGGCAATGGCAACATCCATGTCAATCTGTTGCTGGACCCCAGCGATCCAAAACAATTGAGCGCGGGTGAGGTGTGTTTGAAAGCCCTCTTTGAACAGGTTCTGAAGCTCGGTGGCACCCTCTCGGGAGAGCACGGGATCGGGGTTGTCAAACGCGCCTATGTGGATCAGGAGATCGACCCGGTGGCGATGAACCTGATGCGCGCCATCAAGGAACAGTTCGATCCGCATCAGATCCTCAATCCCGGGGTATTTTTTCCTTAGGGCGGTAAAAAAACACCCTCCGTCTACGACGGAGGGCATACCCAAAGAGGAGGTCGAGTGACTGATGCGCTCCGCTCATCAGAGAAAGCTAACCACTCGCTGATAAGTTTATGCCCGCAGGAAAGATTCGGCTGTGACTTATTCACACTCCGGGTGTGACCTATGCAACATCCCCGCTATCCCATTCACCCCAAGACCTGAAAATACCAGAAAAATCTATGAGTTATAGTAATAGCGATGATCGCACTCAGTAGCGAGAAGGCAGTTGCTTGTTGATCGTGAAGCGGTTGTGGGCGGTGGAGATATACCCACCCTTGACCAGATCCTTGAAGATCCGGCAGACCATTTCACGGGAGGCCCCGATGCGGTTCGCAAGTTCCTGTTGGGTGACATGACCCTCGATGACCCAGATACCGTCCTCCTGCTCCTCGGCCAGACTCAATAGCGTCTTACTCAGGCGACCGTAGACATCCGAAAGCGCCAGACTCTTCACCTCTTCGGTCAATACCCTGATCCTGTCGACCAGGTCCTTGAGCAGATGGATCGCGATATCCGGATTGGCTTTCAACACCTCGTAAAAGGCCTGCTTGGAAATCACACCCAGGGTCGATTTGACCACGGTCATGATCGAGGCGGAACGTTTGCTCTCGTCGATCAGGGAGAGTTCGCCGAAATACTCACCTTCTTCCTGATAGTTGATGATTGCCTCTTTACCGTTCTCATCGTTGAGGTAGACCTTGACCTTGCCGTTCAGGATCACATACATAGAGTCACTCTGATCCCCTTCCGACAGAACGATGGTATTGCGCGGATAGGTACGGCGGACCATACGCTGCTCGATCATTGCCAAGGCCTCGGAATCCATACCCTTGAATATGGAGATATTCTCGATCATTTTATTTTGTTCTCTTGCTTTATGTACGTTGAAGGACGAATACCCCCTAAACCCTTGAATACCTCCCAAAAGCCTAGACGCCACCTGGCATCACCCCCAACCTCCCGCCCTTGATGTAAACTTCCATCAGTCCGTTCATCGCGGGCATACCAAAAACACACCAGCGAGTTGGCGTTTCTGGATGAATACAGGTTAACTTTAACAGAAAACTCAAGGACGGACAGACGCGGAGCGGTCCGGATGCGATATCTTGTGATGCATGACAAACGTGCAAATTACCGCTGTAGTTATTAACCCGTATAAGGTGCCGGGTTAATACCAATCGGGATAGTGGACACCGATGACCATCGGCATGAAAGTCGAAAAACGCAAGCTGGCTATCGCCCTCGTACTGGGGTTCCTGATCGGACTTCTGGGCGTAGCGATCAACCTTCTGCCGGGCAGCAACACCTGGGAGGAACAGGTGGGGCTCGACCTGCTGTTCAAGTTGCGCGGCCAGCGCCCACCGCCCCGGGACGTTGAAATCGTCTCCATCAATGGCAAAACCTCATCCCAACTGGGACTGGGTGAAGAGATTCCGGAGTGGCCCCGTTCCCTGCATGCTCGACTGATCGAAGGTTTGACCACCGGAGGCGCTACCCTCATTGCCTATGACATCTTCTTCAAAAAGGCGCGCCAGCATGACACCGACGCGGATATGGCCAGGGCCATTCGCAAGGCGGGCAATGTGCTGTTGGTGGCCTATCTGCAACAACAGCAACTCAACGATGGTGTTCGGAACCATCACCTGGAACAGCTGATCCCCCCCACGCCCCTGATTGCCGACGCGGCCCTCGGCGCCGCCCCGTTCGTACTGCCCAAAATCCCCATCAGGGTCAGTCGATTCTGGACCTTCAGCGGTGCCCAGCAACAGATTTCGCTTCCAGCGCTGCTCCTGCATCACGCACTCGATCCCCGGGGTGAACGACTGCGCGATCTGATTTCCCGAACCAAACCACCCTCAACGAACCTGCCAGAGCTATCCCATGAGGCCTGGAGACTGGCACAGCAACTGCTTGGCCATCCGGATCTGACGAAACAGCTGCACGAGATCCTTGTGCAGCATCTCTCAGAGGACCCCGGATCCAAGCTCGCTGCTGAACTCCTGCCCCTGATCGGGATGTATGAAGGCCCCACCCGTCCCTACCTGAACTTCTACGGACCACCCGGCAGTATTCGTACCCATCCTATTCAGGATCTGCTTAGCGGTGGGGAAACCGACTGGTCCGTGTTTCGCGACAAGGTGGTGTTCGTCGGTTACTCGGGTCACTACCAGCCGAGACAGAAAGACAGCTTCTATACGGTATTCTCCCAACCCAACGGACTGGACCTCAGTGGTGTCGAAATCGCCGCTACCGCCTATGCCAACCTGCGCCATCGGGAGACCCTGTCCCATTCGCCAATCCTGTCCGCTTCGATACTGTTGGGATACGGACTGCTCCTCACCTTGATACTGCGATACATACCCGGTCTCAGCGGCCTTGGGGCAGGCAGCCTGTTCAGCGGCGTCTACTTTTTTGGGGTCTACACCCTGTTCTACCTACAGAATCTCTGGCTGCCCTGGTTCATTCCCCTGGCACTACAGATGCCAGTGGCAATGATTACCAGCCAGTTGAACCACTACCGCCAGATTCGCAAAAGCCGGGAACGGTTACGCCAATTGTTCGGCTACTACCTGCCGGGGTCTGTCATTGATCAACTGGTCGAGGACAATATCCAACCCCATCACCAGTTCGATTCGGCCTTCGGGGTCTGCCTGGCCACCGATGCGGCCAACTACACGGCCCTGGCTGAAGGCATGTCACCCGAGGAGCTACAGCAGTATCTGAACCGTTATTTCGAACTCCTATTCACCCCGATCCGCTATCGCAACGGGGTGGTCTCCGATGTCATCGGGGACGCCATGTTGGCGATCTGGCCCGCCAACAGCGCCGACCCGAAACTGCCGCAACAGGCCTGTCTGGCAGCCCTTGAAATTGAAGAATTGATTCGTGTTTCGGACCTGGAACCCAAGCTGTTCACCCGAATGGGTCTGCACTGCGGTGATCTGGTCATGAGTCATGTAGGCGCCATCGACCATTTCGAGTACCGGGCGGTGGGCGATATCGTCAACACCTCCTCGCGGATCGAGAACATCAACAAGCA
>JARRNW010000390.1:0-4836 GCA_037384565.1 Candidatus Thiodiazotropha sp. | reverse complement strand
ACGAACACATGGGATATGCAAAACAGGCGCTGGATAAAGGCGATGAGGCTTTGGCAACGGAAGTGGCCGAAAAGATCGCAGAGTTTCAGGAACAACAGGCAACCGAAGAGCAGTTCCTGGAACAGTTTTCCGCATCATCAACAAAACTGCGTAAATCGATCAGTGAAGCGAAACTGAATTTACGCAGAATGAAGCAGCAACTCGATACAGTAAAAGCGACTGACTCTGTTCAAAAAGCACAAACGGCAGTCGCTTCACGACATTTAGGCGCGAATTCAAAAATGAAAACCGCTGCGGAATCCCTGGAACGCATACAGCAGAAACAGTCACAGAGACAGGCTGAACTCGAAGCTGCCCAGGAGCTTGCCGCAGACGAATCAGGTGATGCCTTAAAGGAGAAGTTGGCTGCAGCAGGCATAGGCAAGACCTCCACCTCGGCAGCTGATATCCTGGCTTCTATCAAGTCCGGCAATGCCTAGCCCAGCGCTCATCGAGCAACAGCGGGTATTGTTCTCACCCGCCAGGGTGAAAAGAACCGCCTGGCAGTAAGCCATCTCAGGGATATTTCCAGGCGGGCATATATCTGAGGAACCGGAGGATGATGTTCATAATACTAAGGGTAAAAAAACTCATCCTGAGACATTTTGTGGAGTTAAGCTGGCAAGGGGTCTTAATGGCCCTGGCCAGCTATCTTGTCGCTTCATATGGGATGTTATGGTTTGCAGGTGAAGCAGAACTGACAGGGACAAGAGATTTTATCTACTGGATAGTCGTTACCGCTTCGACAGTAGGGTATGGAGACTTGTCTCCATCTACCACGGCAGGGAAATATATCACCTCTTTCTTTGTAATTCCCATCGGTCTCGGCATGTTTGCGCTCATCATCGGCCACATTGCCGCATTTACTGCAGCACAATGGAAAATGGGTATTCGAGGTCTGCGAACAATGAATATTGACAACCATATACTTGTCATTGGCTGGAATGGCAATCGAACACATCAGTTACTTAAGTTACTGATTGAGGAGTCCAGGTACAACCAACAACGTCCTATTGTATTGTGTACCACAGAAGAGATGGAGAATCCTCTTCCCGAAGATATCGGGTTTGTAAGAGTCACTTCGTTTACGGATGATGAAGAGATGAAGCGCGCAGCGGTCGAACGGGCTTCGGGGATCATCATCAATACCCAATCAGACGACATGACCATGACAACTGCACTCTATTGCTCTAGCGTCAATCAAACAGCGCATACAATTGTCTATTTTTCCGATGACACATTAAGCGGCCTGCTGCGGCAGCACTGTCCTGCCATAGAATGCATGCCTTCTGTCGCAATTGAAATGCAGGTCAAGGCAGTGATGGACCCTGGTTCAAGTGCGTTACACCAGGAGCTTCTGAATGCAGCTCATGGCATGACGCAATATTCAGTTGTCTATCCTGACGGGCAAGAGAGCATCTCCATTCGCGAGCTATTCTATGGATTGAAATCGCAATACGACGCAACATTAATCGGTGTCACGGATTCAGTACGCAACCCAATAAAGGTGAATCCGGCCCTTGAAGAAAAAGTCATACCAGGCAACACACTATTCTATATTGCCGATGATAGAATAAAGGATTTTGACTGGGAGAGTATGCGTGCTTAAATCACTTTTAAATCGATTCCGTGGAAAAGATCAGCAAGATATCAAACCGGCAGTCCCTGCCACCCCTGAACTACTGGGGATGCGTCTTGGGGGAGCAGTTGAACTCAATGATATCAAACTCCGTATGATTGAGGACTCAACAACCTTCAAGTCAGTCAATAAAATTCAGCTGATTCAAGCTGTTGGTGCGGTAAAACTGGATGAAGAGACGAGCGCTCTCAGATTCTATACAGACGATGACGGCTTTTTTCAGTTCATATTGGAAGGTGGCACTACAGAAAACCACATATCTGATGGTAAGCTATGGTTTTTCTACGATACCTATGGGATAGGCAACAGTGCCGAATGGGATAGACAACTCGAACAAGGCATCAGCCAACCGACATATTCACTGGATGATCATGAATTTACCCGCTTGTGGAAAACTGTGGGTGAACACAACCCACCTGTAGCGATGCGGGAGACGACCTACTCCGAAAATGGAACTCAGTCTGAGACAGATCAATTCATCATGCTATACGAACGGGAAGCATCGGATTCACTCATCGAGTATCTGATGGTATCCGGTGAGGAGCGAATCGTTGAAGATAATCTGGATCGATGTCTTGTTGTCAGCACTGGAATCGATATAACCTTGTCAGACTTTTCAGTTATCGGATAGCGTAAAATTCCAGCTTAATAAAACTGTAATAGCTTAAGGAGAGAATCGGTGCAAGAACTTACACAGTCTTTAATGGGAATTGGGGGATTCGCTCTCTATTTTGGGGTCTCCCTGGTGTTGTTAATAGCGTTTAAATTCATCTACACATTGGCAACACCACATGATGAGTTTGCCTTGATAAAAGAACAAAATACTTCAGCCGCTATCGCTTTGTCAGGCGCAATTATCGGTTTTTGCATCGCGCTTTCGGGTGCTGCTACAAATTCTGTGTCGATCGTTGACTTTGTAGTCTGGTCCGTGGTGGCGCTAGTTGCACAGTTAACCGCGATACTGGTCGTTCGCATCTTCATGCCGCTTATCGTCAAACGTATCAAGGACGGCGAAGTCCCTGCTGGAATAGTACTTGGAGCCGTATCAGTTGGCGTTGGTTTGCTGAATGCGGCCTGCATGACATATTAAGCGATGGGAAACGCGCAATGAAACGGACAAAAAAGATCAATTTGGACGCGATGCGAAAAAGAAGACGGCTGACGCCGACGATTCTTGCCGCATCCATCAGCATGATATTAGTGGGTTGCAGCGATACCCAGAACGGTAAGATATACAAAACAGTTAATCAATGTATTAATGAGAATCCAAGTCACGCAGAAGCATGCGAAACAGCTTATCAGGCAGCACTCTCTGAAGCCGAGAGATCCGGCCCGAAATATAGATCAATCAGTGATTGCGCCGTTGACTTTGATCGCAGCCAGTGTGTTGAAAGCCGTTCTGGCGGCGTATTCATGCCACTCATGGCTGGATTTATGATCGGCAGGCTACTGGACAATGGTCGAGGTTATCAATCAGCACCTATCTACACCTCGTATCGCTACGGATCACCGCTATATGGCAGTTGGCATGGATCGGATGGAGCCAACTATGGCAGATCCAACTACCACGTAATCAAGACCGATAAAAGCGCTTTTAAAACAAAGCCCGCAGTCACTCGTACCATGTCACGAGGTGGTTTTGGCTCCGTAGCTAAAGCCAAGGCATCATGGAGTAGCTCAAAAAGCAGTTTTGGTGGTTTTCGTGGCGGCTGGGGCGGATAGTATGAGTTTTGCATGAAGCGAATCGACATTACCGAAAGGAGTGACTGGAAAGAGCTGGCGGAGGAGTATGGTTTCCGCTTTCACACCATGTATGGCGAACCCTATTGGGACGAAAGTGCCTACTATGCGTTCACCTTGGAACAGATCGAGCGGGACATCGAAGACCCAACAGCGGAGATCCATCAGATGTGTCTCGAAGTCGTCGATCATGTCGTCAAGGATGAGCTACTGTTAAAAAAATTTCAGATACCCGAAAGGTTCTGGGATCTCATCGGCGAATCATGGCGTCAGAAAGATGCCAGTTTATATTCCCGTATAGATCTCGCCTATGATGCAACAGGCAAACCGGCAAAACTCTACGAAAACAATGCAGATACACCAACCAGTCTCTATGAAACGGGTTTTTGGCAATGGCTCTGGCTTGAGGATAAAACCAAACACCGTACTACATCTTGCTTGCTGCAAAGAGACGGAAGAAGACCGGGGAACCGTACAATATCTCGAGGATTGCGCGCAGCAAGCAGGTATCGACTGTCAATTTGTCTTTATTGAGGATATCGGCCACGGCGAACAAGATCTGTTTACAGATCTGGATGATTCGGTTATCAGATGGCTTTTTAAACTCTATCCTTGGGAGTTCATGTTCAGAGAAGAGTACGGCGCTTTGTTGCATAAGTCCGAAGCTGAGTTTATTGAACCTCTCTGGAAGGCAGTATTGTCGAACAAAGCCCTTCTTCCAATGCTTTGGAAACTGTTCCCCAATCACCCCAATTTACTGCCATCCTACTTCTCTGATGACCCAATGAGGAGTGAGCTGACCCATTATGTCAAAAAGCCTATCTTTGCCCGTGAGGGATCAAATATCAGCATCTATGAAAATGGCAGTCTGACTTATGAAAATGAAGGCCCCTATGGCGACGAAGGTTATATCTACCAGGCTTTTTATCCGTTACCAAGGTATGGTGACAATTACGCCTTAATCGGTTCCTGGCTGGTTAACGATCAACCTGCCGGTATGTCTATTCGCGAAGATAACTCACAAGTGACAATGGATCTGTCCAGGTATCTTCCACATGTGATATTGTGATCAATCCATTGCTTGGGAATGCCACCACATCGGACTGTAGGATTGTGATGCAGTCACACTTTCAACACCACGCGCTTCACACATTTTGGATTCATATCTAAAAACCATTTAATAAATCAGGTATGAACAAATACCATGGTTTTTCTGGGAGCATCGATGATCAAACAGACTATACGTCGTCCATGTACTCATTGCATGGTTGTCAATGAGAGATGATCCCATCAGATAGATACGGCGATTTAAAAATATTAAACAAGGTATGAGCCATGGATAGACGCGAATTTCTTAAAGGTATCGCTCCACTTGGGATTTTCGCAATGACGCCTTGGTCGAGAGTGGTTTTATCGGC
>JARRNW010000389.1:0-3922 GCA_037384565.1 Candidatus Thiodiazotropha sp. | reverse complement strand
TAGGGATTCAGCGTGTCGAGCAACCGTCCTATGCAAGGCGTCCTGCGCAGGGGATGGCAAGCCCTTTTCAAGCAGGGCAACGCCCCAGAGGGCGGCTTTTCGGCGTGCCCGAAGGGAAGCCCCAAAATCCCCCAATCCTGCGTTGCCGTTCTTGATAAGGGCGCGCCATTGCCTGCGTTTACTCGTGTACCCGGCACAAACAGGGACGATATTTAAAACAGTGGATGTTGTACATGAAATGGAAATTTCTCAAGGCACTGTGGGGCGGATGGGGCCGCATCACTGGTTTGCAGGCTGCTTTCGGAGTACCGGCAATAAATGGTGTTTCACCGCTTCTTGGAAATCGGCCGGGGATGTCATTGACAATGCGGGTTGATGGGGAATCGTCTATAATCCTCCGTCTTTCACGCTTCATTCCGGGAGATTTCGGATGTCCAAAGATGGCATTAAAAAGGTGGTACTGGCCTATTCCGGTGGTCTGGATACCTCGATAATCGTTAAATGGCTTCAGGACGAGTATCAGTGCGAGGTGGTGACCTTTACCGCGGATATCGGTCAGGGCGAAGAGGTTGAACCGGTTCGCGGCAAAGCCGAAGCGGCGGGTATCCGGGAGATCTATATCGAGGATCTCACCGAAGAGTTCGTGCGTGATTTTGTCTTCCCCATGTTTCGCGCCAATGCGATCTACGAGGGCGAATATCTGCTGGGCACCTCGATCGCCCGTCCTCTGATCGCCAAACGCCTGATCGAGATCGCCAATGAAACCGGTGCCGACGCCATCGCTCACGGCGCTACTGGCAAGGGCAATGATCAGGTGCGTTTCGAGCTGGGTGCCTATGCCTTGCGTCCAGATATCAAGGTCATCGCGCCCTGGCGAGAGTGGGATCTCAACTCCCGGGAAAAACTGCTGGCCTACGCGGAGGCCCATGGCATCTCCATCGAGATGAAACGGGAGGGCAAGAAATCTCCCTACTCCATGGATGCCAATCTGCTGCATATCTCCTATGAAGGCTATGATCTTGAGGATCCCTGGAATGAGCCGGGCAACGACATGTGGCGCTGGTCGGTTTCTCCGGAGCAGGCTCCGGATAAGGCTACCTATATCGAGATCGGTTTCGATCAAGGCAATCCGGTCTCCATCGACGCTGAACCCCTCTCCCCGGCGCAGTTGCTGCTCAAACTCAATCAGCTGGGTGGTGCGAACGGCATCGGTCGGGCGGATATCGTCGAGAATCGTTATGTGGGAATGAAGTCCCGGGGTTGCTACGAAACCCCCGGTGGCACAATTCTGCTCAAGGCCCACCGTGCCATGGAATCCCTGACCCTGGATCGGGAGGCGGCGCATATGAAGGATGAATTAATGCCTCGCTATGCCAAGTTGATCTACAACGGTTACTGGTTCGCCCCCGAGCGGCTGATGCTGCAGGCCGCCATCGACAAGACTCAGGAGGTGGTTAACGGGGTGGTGCGTCTTAAGCTCTATAAGGGCAATGTCTACGTGGTGGGGCGTAAGTCGGAGAGCAACAGTCTGTTCGACGAATCCATTGCTACCTTCGAGGATGATGCCGGCGCCTACAACCAGAAAGACGCGGAAGGCTTTATCAAGTTGAATGCCCTGCGTCTGCGGGTGGCGGCAAGCAGGAAGTGAACTCCCGAATGGTATCGAATCCGTGACGGGGTACAGCAAAGTATTCGGCATATTTCACCACGAGAACACGAAGGCTACGAAGGGATAGGTTCAAGGATCCTTCGTAGCCTTCGTGGTTCACTTCACGTGGTGTCACGCATTCATTGCGCACGGGTATCCACCACTTCCGCTGCGGCACGGCGGATCAGTTCACTGCCGGCATTCCCCCGGTGGGCGTTTTCACTCAGAAGCCGACGCCATTTTCGCGCTCCGGGTTGGCCCTGAAACAGTCCCAGGAAATGCCGTGTCATGCGGTTGAGAGGGGTACCGGCACGCATCTCTCGGTCGACAAAGGGAATCAGGGCTTCAATCACCTGGTGGCGACTCATGGGTGTGACTCGACTACCGAACAGCAATCGGTCGACATCGGCCAGAAGCCAGGGGTTTTGGTACGCTTCCCGACCGATCATGACCCCATCCACCCTGTCCAGGTGCCGGGTAGCCTGTTCCAGGGTCGTGATGCCCCCGTTGATGACGATTTCCAGGTCGGGAAAATCGGCTTTCAGTCGATAGACTGTCTCATAGGATAGGGGGGGTATGTCCCGGTTCTCTTTAGGGCTTAACCCCTGTAGCCAGGCTTTGCGGGCGTGTACGATGAAGGTTTTACAGCCGGCTTCCGCCACCAGGCCGACGAAGTTGCAGAGTTCCGCATAGCTGTCTTGCTCATCCACTCCGATCCGGTGTTTCACAGTGACATCCACCGAAACCCGGTCCTTCATTGCCTTGATGCAGTCGCTTACCACTGCCGGAGTTGTCATCAGGCAAGCGCCAAACCGGCCGGACTGAACCCGGTCCGAGGGGCAGCCCACATTGAGATTGATCTCGTCGTATCCCCAGGATTCACCCAGGTGGGCGGAGGCTGCCAGTTCCCGGGGATCGCTGCCCCCCAGTTGCAGCGCGACGGGATGTTCTAGCGGGTCGAAATCCAGAAATCGAGCCTGATTGCCATGCAGGATGGCGCCGGTGGTTACCATCTCGGTGTAAAGTAGCGTGTGCTGGCTGATCAGGCGCAGGAAATAGCGACAATAACGATCGGTCCAGTCCAGCATTGGTGCAATGCTGAAACGGCGGGATAGTGGAGCTGGGGTGTGGGGGGTGTCAAACATGGTATCCAGGGCGCTTTCGCTATTTGATCGGTCGCTCAGGATGTCATGTTAACGGGTGATTAGTGTCGTGTCGCTTCGAGATGAGTGTCCGGGATCTGGGGAGGAGACACCCCGAGTAGGGCTCGGGGGCAGAGGTAAACGAAAAGAGACCCTGGTTAGACGGCTCCCCAGGCCTCACGCTGCACGTCTGTAGCGCTGGCCAGGACCTCGTCCAGTGTGGCTGCCGTATACTTGGGTTTGTAGCCGTTCATCTCATTCTGCAGGGTGAGCAGTTTGTCGGCCGCGGATTGTCCCTTGAAGTCGCTCTTCTCAAGGCCCAGTTCATCGATTACTTCGTTCCACGGCACCCCCTGTACCAGCGGGATGAAGATGATGTTCGCGCCATTGAGGGATACTTGCGCCGGTTTGTCGATGTTGACAACGAACAGCATGACCTTAATGTCCGTGGCGAAGTCATCCTGATATTTTTCCAGTAGGTCATTGACCGAGGCGATGTCATCCAGGGCCCCGATCAGCAGATGGATCTTTTCATCGGCCAGTATGACAGCGCCACGCATAACTTTGACTGGGGGCTTGGTATGACCCTTGTCATCGGCGACTTCACCCTGGATCAGTACCAGTTCTCCCCGGTAGCTGAACAGTCCGGAACGGCTGCTCTGTTCCAGGAAGTTGGTGTTAAACAGCAGGCCCGAGGCGTTGTATTTTTCCAAAAGCATGAGTGACTCCAAGTTAGCAAATCATGAGGATATTGCCTTAAAGCAATCTTGATGCCACTAAATGTTTTTGAAATAAATTTATTGTTTACAACAGGGTAGCTGATTCGGTTGGTGTCTTAGGGTGTACCCTGTCACAAATGCAACAAGCCTTGTGTGGTTCACGGCAGGCGGGTGTTAGGGCCCTGGGTGTTGATTGAATGGGTCTGTCTTTGTGTTTTTTCTGCCGAGGAGGAGGGGCGGCGCGGTTTGACAGTTCATCCCCAGAAAGGCTCCAAGCCGGTGCCGGCTAGCGGGATCGAATACGGATATCCAGGTTGTGTTCCCGGACGTACTCCTCCAGGGCCTGTCGAGTCTCTTCGATGGACTGGTTTATCTGATCATAGCCACGCAACCCTTGCTGACGGATCTCGTTA
>JARRNW010000388.1:0-5459 GCA_037384565.1 Candidatus Thiodiazotropha sp. | reverse complement strand
CTTCAATTGCCTGGTCGCTGTGAATATCGAAATCAAAATCACCGTTCGGCTGATTGTCATTGAATTGATACTCTACGGATACATCCATGAGCCAGGCAGCCGTAACATTTACCGGTAGCCAGGCCGCGATTACGCAAGCAATCAATAATGTTGTCAGTATCGGTGAATGTCTATGTAATGCCAACATCTTCATGCCTGATGATGGTGGCGTTTGTCGAGTACTGATCTGTTATTGATTTTGGCATCCTGGGGAAATTCATATTCCGATTTATAGATTTCTACCACATTTGATTTTTTTCGCTTTGCTTCGTACATCGAAATGTCGGCATGTCGCATCAATGTTACTGTGTCATTGCCATGTTCAGGATAGATTGCAGCACCGATACTGCAGCCTACATTGACGGTATGTCTATTGAAGGCAATAGGTTTTACTATCTCGTCTCTGATCTTGTCCGTAACGGTTGCAATCACCTGCGGGTCACCCGTCATGAGTATCAAAGCAAACTCATCACCTCCAAGTCGTGCAATCGTATCTGATTCACGCAACACTTTCGGCAGCCGCTCTCCAATAGTTTTGATAACCACATCGCCTGCATCGTGACCATAGGTGTCATTTATTATTTTAAATAAATTAAGGTCGATCATTATGAGCGTAAAGCAGTCATTCGTTCTTTTTGCCAGTTTGTACGCCTGCTCCAGACGATCTCCAAACATCGCACGATTGGGTAGATTGGTCAGGACATCTCGATAGGCTAGGCGCAACAGTACTGTAATGCTGTCTCTCATCTGGTTGAAACTTTCAGCCAACAACCCAAATTCATCACGTTCCGCGATATTGGCGGCCTGACTGTAATCGCCTTCAATAATCCTGGCGGCAACCTCAGCCAGCATGTTCAGGGGCTTGGCAACCCGCTGGGCAATCAGAAACGCGCCTGATATGGATGCCAGGATACTGCCAAGCAGGAGCCCGATTAATAGACGTTTTAATTTCCAGAGATGTAGGTTGGAGTCTCTGTTGGATTTTTGTAAGACTGCGATGATGTTGGAAGAATCTGTATTTGTCAGGTACGTGACACGTGAAACATATCCTTCCATTAGTGGATTGGTAAACGAAACAGGATTGTCTGCGATATCACGTTTAGAAAGTTCCTTGAGAAGTATTGCTAGATCATCCAGCGAATGTGTCGATGCATTCAGTATCAACTTTCCTTCATCAAGGTTCAAAAATGAGACGTGTACGCCGGTTAAATCCAGCAAGAACGTCGCCAGCTTATTATCAATGGTAAATCCCAATACAACCCATGCGATAAGTTCGGGTGCCAGTACGGGTGCAACGGTGACCTGATAAGCGATATTGCCAATGACAGCCAAGCCGGATGCCTTACCTTCAGTGTTGGCAACTTGCATCAGGCCGGCTAACGACTTTGACGTTTGCATGGTGTCCAGGCCGGTCGTATCAACATGACATTGATTGTCGAGGCCAAATACCATGGCGATATCCGCACCGATTCGTGCGCTGTGGTTTTGCAAAAGAAACGCGATACCTTGAACCAGAACCAGGAGTATGGTGCAAAATATGATAATGCGGGTGCGAAAGCTCAAGAATCTCAAAATGAGTAACCTGACGATAACATAGTAAATAACTATAGCTATGAACTGTTAATACAATATATTTATCGAAATAAACCATACACATGCTACGGGATATTCCATATCGCTCAGGTGATAGCAGCTTCCATCATAGAAGGTTGGCGGACAATCTTGTAGTTGCCTTAACGTAAACCTTAATGTTGAGAATGGCGTTCCTGTATTTGTGACCTCTTAAACACTTAAGTCATTGATGTAAAACTATATAAATGGCGTGTTTAGAATCGAGTGGGAGTAGCCGGTACTGACAGGCAATGATTGGCACTGGCGGGCATCGAGCGCTCATTTATACAGAAAGAAAACATCAAGGAAACATAGTGATCTCCATGGAATGGCGAGTGATCTGTCTCATGTCGCGATCGAGGAAGTCGCACCACCCAGTCCGTCATATTAGCGCCACAGACCGGAACAAACACGCCTATACCAGATTGTGGACCGGGTTCAGGGATGTGATGACCGCGCAGGGCAAGCTCTTGCTCCTGTAGGTACAACAGGAATTTGCCGATTACCTCAAATGCAGGCGGCTGGAGCACGGATTCCTGCGGGTGCAATGCATCCACTCTCATCATGAACACCTGGCCGCGTCCAGTTGGCCAATCCTGCGCATCCATGCGCCCATGACATTAGTGAATCCCTTCACGCCACCACGCAGAGGGTTTTGCCCCAGTTGTGGTGCGAGACGTATGGCTGAAAGCGCGGCATTGCTTGTCGATGAGGTGTTACTGGAACAGGCCATACGCCAGTGGGAGCTGAGCTTTCCATTTCAATTGCGGTTTATTCGTCGTTTCGCTCCTCACGCTTCGGGCCAGCTAAAGCTGTTCAAAATCGTTCGTAACGATTTTGTCAGGCTGAAATCCAGGGGTTTGAATAGATTGAGGCCGGATAGACGGATATTTCAGGTATAACCAGCCTCTAGTTCACAGCCTTGAGATACTGGGGTGTTGTGGTTATTCCCCTTATACCTTCACTGGCAAAAATCAATCTCAATAAAACAGGTTGTATGGCTAGCTACGCTCTAAACTTTAGAACGGTAATAAACATCCAGAATATAACCGTTATAAGCCCACTAAAGTCTGCACCTGATTCTGCCTGGGCCAGGGTTGAAAAGTAATCAGTAATAAATAGATATACTGCCCGCAATTTCACCAACTCAGTCGTTGTAGTCCATTCCTCGACCCGCCAGGAACACCCGGCCATAGACGCTGGTATCGGCGAGAATGCCGTCAACGCCACCGTAACGGTGATTGTCGTCGTCGATCCGGGTCCAACTCACCCCCTCGTCGTCGGAGCGATACACTCCGTAAACGTAGACTCCCTGAGTGAGCAGTCTGCCTACGAAGTAGACGGCTGCCGAGTAGGATGAACCCGCAGCAGGCGCTCCTAAAGCGACTTTCATGGCGCCGTGCTGGGTTGTGTTGCCTGTACCCACCAATGTTCCTGTCAGCTTCGTCCAGGTGACCCCGGAGTCTACGGAATGCCACAGGTTGTTGGCGTCGGCCAGCCAGAGATCGCCCTCGACGAAGGGGTTGACCGCCAGGTCAGTATTGTTGAATCCGTATGAGTCCCAGGTTTGCGCACTGGCAGTGAAAGTGTGCCCGCCATCAGTGGAATAGTAGAACTTTCCTGCAGCAGGACTAATCCACCATTCTCCCCCATGGTCGTATGCGTAAACCTTAAGGGGGTTTTTTCGGTCGGCAACAATATGATAGGAGGCACCGTACGCTGCCACTGGAGCAGGAAGATTGGTTTGAATCCAGCTGTTCCCGTTGTCTTCCGAGTAATAGGGAATCTGACCCTCGACCGACCAGATGATATTGGATCCGTCTGCGGTCACCGCTACTTTGGAATGATCTCCGGTATTCGAAGCGGTCGGGGGTACCGTCTGGAATTCGGTCCAGGTCACACCCGAGTCGATAGAGTAAGCGCCATTCGATGTTGTACCGAAGCTTCCAACAGCCACAATATAGGCGGGGACATCCCACGCCATATCGATGCCGGTGCCGTTGCCGAAAACCCCAAGAGGTGGCAAGGCCCCCAGGTTCGGCGAGCGGGTTGGCGCATCGGTCAGGGAGGTGTGGATGTAGAGACCGGTATCGCCGTGCGCGCTCGCCAGCACGTAGGAGGCCCCCGGCGGTGGCGACGTCATCCCGAGATTCACCATCTCCTCGATGCCGGCGACGTCGAAGGTCCAGTGGGGCGAAGACGACGAGAAGGCATCGCTGGTCGACCAGGGCCCGCCGCCAGTTACGTAGGTCACATGATTCGGGTCGAAGGGATCGATATCCAGGTCGTCGACCCAACCCGAATACCCCGGTTTGGCGGCCGCAGTGGTCCCGGTCGCGTCGTGGTAATCCGTGGTGCCGTCAAGGTCGCCAGACCTGCCGATCTCCGTCCAGGTCGCGCCGCAGTCGTCGGAGCGCATCGCGATCTGAACCCAGGAAGCGTCCCCCCAGGTGCCGGAGACGCCAAAAACGATCTTCGTCGACGCGCCGCTGCCCTGGACCGAGAGGCCGCCGATGCCGCCAAAGTAGTTACTGTCACCCGACTGGGTGAGAAGCGTCCATGTCGTGCCGCCGTCGAACTTGTATAGCCACGACGGCGCGCTGCTGCCGGGACCTGAGCTTGAGGCAAAGGGAACGTACAACATCCCGTCATCGCCCCGGGCCATGTGCGGTATGTAGGGGAGAACTGCTGTAGCAGGTGTGCCGGTGGTAGCATTCGTCACCTCTGTGGGAATCGTGATCCCTGTCCAGCTAGCTCCGCCATCGATCGATTTGTAGAGGTATGAGGAAAGACCCGCAACGGCTTTGTACTCGGGGGCAACCCCGACGTAGATGGTTTGGGTGGCGCTCCCCGTAGGCGAGAAGCCCGTCGTCGGGACAGTGGTGTCAAACACTACAAACTCAACCCCGACGGGACTCCCCCCGTTGGAGTTGCTGATATCGCTTGCCGACATCTTATAGGAGGAGAGCGACGTGACCTGGTTCCAGTTCAACCCGGAGTCCGTGCTTTTCCAAAGCCCTTGCGTGCGCGATGCATAAAACAGCGTAGAGGGAAGATTGGGGTCGACCATCAGCCGCTCGCCGATCGCGCGGCCGTGGTTATTCGCGCCGATCTCGAAAGGAAGATCCACGTAGTTCCATGTGTCGCCTTGATCGGACGAGTAATAGAACCGCCCGTTGCCGTTGGAGACCGTTACGTTGGTCGTCATGTACACCTTGCTTGCATCCGTCGGATCGACGGCCATGCTCTCGGCTCCCTGATGGTTACCATCCTCTGGAGGAAATTCGTCGGTGAGTGGAATCCATTGGGAAATGCTGTCGTCCCACCGGTAAACGCCGTCCATATCGGTGCGGGCGTAGCGCAATTTGTTCTCGGTCGGGTGATAGATGATGCCGGGGACATATCCGCCACCGCCCATCTTCACAGTGGTCCATCCCGTGGAGGGTGGCACAGATGCTGCCAAGTCAACGCTAAAGCTCACGGTACTGGTTGTGCTTGCCACAACATTGCTGGCATCTTTCACCGAGAAGACTACATTCGCGGCTGTATAGGTGGTAGTAGGTGTACCTGTCACCTCACCGGTGCTGGGATCGAGGTTTAATCCCGCAGGCAGTGTTCCTGATGTGATGCTGAAAGTATAAGGCGTTACGCCACCACTGGGTGTCAAGGGCGAGAAGCTGGTCATCGCCGTGCCGACCGTGAGGTTCTTTGCCGTGGTGTTGGCTATTGCAGAAATAGAGACGCTATCAGATGAACCGCCAGTATCACTCGATGAAGTCTCACCTGATCCGGCGCCACCGCAGGCAGTC
>JARRNW010000387.1:0-5507 GCA_037384565.1 Candidatus Thiodiazotropha sp. | reverse complement strand
CGGGATCTGCTGCACACCTATATGAAGCTGTCTGACAGCGATAAGGCGAGGCTCTACGAAATAGCTAAGGTACTGCTTGGGCCTATCACTGTCAGCTAATTACAATATGTGGTTGGCCCTACCTTCTCAGAGTATTATGAGGTGATCCGACTTCCCACTGGCCTTCAGGCCCCCTTCCCGTTTCTAGCGGTTCAGCTTGTTTTACCCTTCCTTTGGAGCCTATGGGGTCTCCCGTGTTTATGACGCATCTCTTGTTACATGCTGCAGCTTGAGAACTCCACCGGTTCTCCTCAGACTCACCAAGTCACCTGCTTCGTGTAGGCTTCAGGTACGTTACCACACTGGCCATCTCTAATAGGTAAATCAGGGGCATTCATAATCACTTCTTCTGATAAATACAGAGCCATTTTTACTTATTAGCTCGATTGTATCTTTTGCAAATCTATTTCCATGATCAACCTTAAATGTTAGATCATGTTTTACATCCGAATTAGACTCGTGAGAATACCAGCTCCTTTTGTCCACCAAATACCGTGAACACCTCTTCACTATCGGTTTGCTTCGTGAGCTTATACTTTCGAACAAATGATTTAGTATCATCATTCCATTGACTCCAAGAAATCGTTGAATTTGTAATTGTCAAGTAACAGGGTAAATCCCATGGTCTTCTAGGAGAATCAAAATAGCAAGGCTCTGTACACCAAGTCCCAATGAATTTGCTAATATTCGAAGGGCTATCTGCAGCGGATATACCTGCGAATGAAATCAATAGTAGAGTCCATTTATTCATTTTTTTAATTTACCTAACAGTTACGTTAACGAGACCTCCTGTCTCATTACTATTTTTTATGTTCATAGTAGTTATTCGTAATTTGGAAGTCTTACTTCACTAAACCTCATGTACATTAGGTTTCCTTGTAACTCACTGTCGCTACTAACATGGCCACTTTCTTCCATCTATAGCTTGCTATGGAAAGGATGAACTGATCAACTCCATTCAATTCTTCATCGCTTAGATTGGACACAAATATCTTTTGTTCTTCTGTAAGATCTCCATTCGGGATTGAAATCTCTTCATTCATCTCAAGTCACTTAATGATAAGATAGTGCGATTAATGGTGAACCACCCCCAGTAGTAAACCTAAGTTTACAAATGCTGAGCACTCAACCAATGCTTCAAATATATCTAGGTCTATTTTCTTCAATTCTGTCACATTCTCAAGCAGTATTGAGATGATTTCCCCATGGAAAGAGTCCCAGTCTAAAATATCAACTCCATTGATGCAGAAGGTCGATCAGGGTCGGCAGCAGCGTGAGAAGTCTGGCCATCGCACGCTCACCGCTCATCCGCTCGTGTTTCCCAGGGGTTGATGATGTTCAGCCCGGCTGCCTCGAACGGGCTGGTGTCATGCGTCGCGACCACAAGGCCGCGGGTGGCGGCGATGTAGCCATCCGCCCTGCCGATGACCCTGCCCGCCGCTAGGCCGAAACGCAGCGCGGCCACAGTAATGGCGGACAGATACAGGGTTTCGACCATCTGCGCGTCGACCCAAACCAGTACGCTCGGATCCCCAAGCCAGTACGTTGGGATCGGGCGCGGCCTTCCACAGTTCAGAAATGACGTTGGTGTCCAGGACGATCATTCAAAGCTCATCGGCTCGGCCGGCGTCTTGTCGCGCTGTTGGTTGATCTGCTCCGCTTCGGCATCGGCTTATCCGCCCGCTTCCTGGGCGATGGCTACCAGCAGCGACCCGAGTTTCAGACGGCCCTCGGGCTTTGCCGCTTGCTCCAGGATGGCGCGGATTTCCGCTTCGGCGCTGCAGCCGTGCATGGCAGCGCGGACACGAATCGCCCGGTGCACCTCATCGGGGACGTTACGAATGGTGATTGATGGCATTGTTGGCATTTTCCAATATTGATTGCCTTGATATCAAGGATAGACTCAGTGCAGTCATCACCGCAAATTCGTCAAGGCATGGCCGGTAAAACTATGAAATTCTTCATTTAAGTAAGTAAATCTCGTACATCCGGTGTTGTTACAGTGGTCAGTTCGCTCTCCCAGCGATAAATGCGTAATTTAATGACTGACGGCGGTGATATCGATCATGAACCGACATCCCAGAATATGGGTGATTTATACGCTGTTCTATAGCGTTGAACGACATCCGGGGATATCCCCTGTCATGGGTGTCTTGTTTGTATGCTGTGTTCGTATGCTGACGTAGTTTAGCGGCAAAACCCAAACCCTTCAGGACGGATCTGAGCTTGCAGAGGTTCTCCTTCGTCTGGTCCCAAGAAAAACGGCAAGAGACGACCCCTTATCTCTCTTGTAGAGAGATAAGATGGCTTGATAACCTCGATCCTTTTGTCATATCCTGATCCACACTGCAAATGATCTCGATTGAGATGGAGGAATATTCTCCTTTATCATGGCTGTCCTGTTAGACACTCAATTGCATGACAGGTAGAAAGAAGCTGTTCTCTCATCTTTATTCGCAGCATAGTAAGTTATCTTACAATTCTCCACTGAAACAGACGTTCCCAGTGGTGGCTTAAAAGAACCACCTTTTCCGTCAACCAAATTAGTGTATCGAAGCCGTATAACCGGCGTCGTATTTTTCGAATAATAAGAAAGCGTCAACATTATATTAGATCCCGCTATCAGCCGAGCATCATTTAGTTTCATTGCGAATCTTTGACCGTTTCTAACAGCCGAAATTGGTTCCGGTATCTGTACTTCATTTCCGTTTGATAAAAATGGATTTACATTCTTTTCAGAGGGGATAAACTTTTCTAAAAGCGCGTAGAAAATCCCTTGCTTGCAGTTGGACTGCGATTTAATTGAACCAGAGAGTTCGTTTTGGAGTATCCCTTGGGTTTCCTTAGATGAATAGCTTCCCGCCCCGACAATTCCAAGATCAACCAATTTTTTAATGAGGCCGGCTATTTCTGCATTTGCTTCCCCACTCAATGATAACTCGTTCGACTGACTGGATTGCTGTACATTCTTGTTACAAATTTGGTCTGCTGTACTGGCTATAATGGCAAGTGCTTCTTTTTTATTTTCGATGCTATCAGCGATAGAGAATGTTGATATGGCAAAAAGAAAGGAGAAAAACACAAGTCTACTCATAATTAGTTCCTTTATTATGGCTTTATATATTCCGGTTCTGACGACTATTTGAAGCATCTTGCGGTAAGGGCACCCTTTACCAGAAGTATCCCAGTACACACGTGGGCATGCAGTTTTCCTGCAGGCGAGGAGCCCTCGTTGTACTCCCTTTCAAAGCGGGCATTTTATGCAAAGCACCATAGCCTGCCGTTCTTTATACTGGCGGTTTTCCTTAATCCACTGCGTCAACCATCGCTTGACTCGTTGAAGTGTCTTGAGCACGGTGCTTTTATCAAACTCAGCGCGCTTCGATGTTCTTTTGCCCAGTATATCTCAAAGACTAAGTAGATAAATGCCCCGGATGTAATATCGGGACACCCAACGTTTGAACCCGCACCGCTATATCGTTGAATCGCCGTATTAACAAGAGTTTGAATGGTAGCTATTTGATGAGTGTCCCCAACTCTCCGTTCTCCCAGGCCGCCAGCTCATCCAATGTGAGCCGAATCAGGATGGCTTGGGGTCAGACCATTATAACCAATTAAGCCTAGGTCACTGTCATCCCATAATATACCCTTTCGAAGGCCGCGCTTTCGGCCATGCGACGTGCACCACAGCTCGGGCTGAACCCTCTTCTTTTGCAACTGAAAGCAACCAGGTGCTCGGTATGGCAGGACTCGCATCGCACCCGCAGAAAACCATGTTCCAGCCGGCAACATTTGAGAAATTCCTCAAATTCCCTTTGCACATAACTCGGTAGTTCCCTGTCCTGCTCAGCCAAATGGGCAGCGAACGCCGGGTAATACTCGTCGACGATCTGATAGAGCTGGGTTTGCTCGGGCTGGTGACGCTGGTAACGACCAGCATCCCGCTCCCGGCTGGCCATCCTGGCCGCCGCCGCGTGGGGCATATCGCCTGGTTGCACGATTCTGAAGCACTCAGTCGCTGCTGCCGACCCGTAGCAGTCTTTGTCCGCCTCTGCACTCGATTGAAAACAAGCTATTGAATTTCAATAGATTTCTTGTTATCCAACACCTGATGCGCATTGCATCAATCAGCTACAGCCACAGGTGGACATGACGTGCTGTAAGACTAATATCTGATTAATATGATTATTTTAATTAAAATAGGTGCGGCATGAAAATACTCAACGCCAGTGACGCTAAACGCGAATTCGGCGAGGTGCTTATCAATGCGCAACACGGTCCTGTTGGTATTAACCGCAATGGCAAACCCGTTGCCGTTGTGATTTCGGCGTCTGAATATGCCCAGCTTGAGGCACTCAAAGAGGCACATCTGAAGCAATCCATTGAAGAAGGAATCGCTGATCTGCAAGCCGGGAAAGTCACCGATGGCAAATCCGTCATCGACAAATTACGTAAACGGGTAAATGGCTAAACCGTGGCAAAGCGCAGTCCCCGCTACCAATTCACGGACAAAGCGGAACGTGATCTTGAAGGTATCATTGACTATACCGCCCAAGAATCGGGAGCCGCTCAGGCCAATACCTACCTTGACGGCCTGGAAACGCGCGCACAAATTCTCGCGAAAAATCCAGACCTAGGAATGGCACCCGAGATTCTATCCAAGGGGCTATTCAGCTTCCCTTACGAAAGCCATATTCTGTATTACAAAAAACACGCGCCGGGCATCATGATAGTACGAGTACTCCACCAGCACATGGATCCGGTGAAGCATCTCTGATTATTCTTTATCAGCCGAACTTCTGATCGGGAACGATAGTAAATTCCTGCTTTCCTGCTGAATGCACATTATGGCATCCCCAAAATCTGCAGAGGCAGCGTGACGGACCACCTGATTCCGGGCACCAAGTGAGAGCGTATGAACTGCAGGCGCAAAACCGACGAGGTATATGCGCAATCACCGATACCATGAACCGCTCGACACGGCCGAGTTGTATTGGAATGCCGCGCTGATAGTGTGTGCGGCGATACCATGATCCACCATGGAAAAATGGTACTAACTGAATGCCAATGCCTGCCAGTGTCAGATATTGCCAGACAGCAATGCGGGTAAGTTGTTGGTTTTATGAGGCTATTGACGGGGCGGACCACAGCAACAGATTGAAAACACAGAATTAACCTCTAAAATAATCATCAAATCAGTCTTAAATCGGTAATATAGGTAGTGACCAAATGCTAAACCCACTGGCGTATGGGCTGGCATTTCAGGCAGCTTGTTCCTCCGTATTGGGGGGAGGTAACGGGCATTTTATTGCGTCAAAGATGCGCCAATTCGAGTTCCGCCGCGAGGCCAAACAAGAGTCGGTCCTGTCCCTCATCATCGGCCATGCTCAATCGCTGGGCGTTGCGTAGATCGTGTAGTCGATGGTCTTGATGAGGTCGATGCGGCGAACCTGGCCAACCCCCGGGAC
>JARRNW010000386.1:0-3937 GCA_037384565.1 Candidatus Thiodiazotropha sp. | reverse complement strand
CCTTAATTGCGACAAGAACTGGGCCGGCCCCGTGCCGGCCATGAAAACACCATTAGTATCGAGGATAAATCAATGTCACAAGTGACCGACCTGCTCAACAGCAGCCTCGAAACGGCCACCTCAGTATGCACGGATTGTCGAAGCTTGGGTCGCGATATCAATCTTCACAAATCGGCAATCCATGCGGATTGTCCTCTACCATACAATTGGATACCGTGATTGACAGTTCTCCAAGAGTAATAGAGGCAGAGGCTTCCGCGCCAAGCATTCTTTCTACCTTGTGTGAACTAATAGAAGCCTTGCTACGCTCTTCAACAATGCTGAACTCGCATCCGATTTTATGTATATACGGGTAGGGCTAAATAACTATGCCTGGCCGCCAAGCCGAAGTGCTCGCCTAAACGTAGAATACGCAGCTGAAATGTCCCGCTGACCTCAGCGCGTGCTACGCAGGTGAGGAGTTCATGCAGACCCTGCCGAACACCTCAATAAAAATACAAATGACCCAACCCATCGCTCGATTCTACGCCCATTTTCGTAATGAAATATTTTTACTACACTAAACAGAGTATGGGCCAGCTGTCCGGAACGACCAAATGGATTAAATGGGTCGACAATCGACTTCAGGGGAGGAAGTGCTATGAACTCGCTGTTTATGGAGATTTTGGGCGCGTTGATCGGGCTGGTCAGTGTGCTCTTGATGCTGAGTATGGTTGTGACGGCACTGGTTCAGGCGTCACAGGGGGTGTTGCGGCTGAGAAGCCGCAATCTGCTGTTCGGTCTGATCAGTGTTATAATTCAACATGCCGGTTTGGACCGTGAAAAAGCGAGGATGAAAGCGCGTGAGATTCTCAATGCGAAATCCTCGCCCGCCATGGAAGGTTTCTTCGACCCTAAAGGGAGATTCATACAACTTCTGGGTCCGCCGGTCTCGTGGATCGGCAAAGACCAACTGGCGAAAATCCTTGAGGAGTGTTCGACGATATTTGACCCGACGACGCGCAAAAGTGTTTTGGAGGGTTGGGATACGGTCCAAAAATCCTTGAGCAAGCGGTTTCTGCGCAATATCAGGATCTGGACGATCTTCTGGTCGTTGGTCGTCGCCGTGGTATTCCAAGTCAGCGCGCCCGCGCTCCTGAGCGACCTGCTGCAGGTTCAGGATTCGCAGCAAACCACCGCACAGATGCCTTCGCTGGAGCAGATACAAGAGGACGTGGATGCGAATCTGAAGTGGAACGATCAAGCGGTGTCGCAGCAGATATTCAAAAAACTGTTGACAGACTATCCCGAACTCAAAAACAAATTGGACCAATCGGCGCAGGACCTGCCGGAGCAGGCCAGCATTTTGGACAGGCTTTGCAGCCTCCACAAGGACGATCCTCTGAAGGGCAAAGTCCTTGCGCTGTATGAGTCGATGGTCGATCAGCAGAACCGGACACATCTGAAGGCGACCTTGGATACCTACGACAAATATCGTCGCTCGCTGAGCCGTCTCGATATCGAGCCCTGGAGCGGGGGATGGGACTACTATGTGCGCAGCGGTGCAATCCTCTGGGGCAACTGGGTGGGTGTCACGATTACAATGATCCTACTGACCTTTGGAGCCCCTTTCTGGTTCAGGGTGTTGCGCTATTTCATTCAGCTGCGCGATACGCTCAAGCCAACGGCAGGCGATGGGGAGACGGCTAATCCAACGGGAAATCCGGCGGCGGAACCGGATGGGAGTTCGACATCGGCGCAGAAGGATACCGATGCGAAGATTCAGTCGAAGACGTCCAACGATGCGACGGGAGAGATAGCGGGGAGCGAGAGGGCTGATACCGGAAAGAGGGCAGATCCGATTGTGAGCGCAGAGACGAATAGCAAAGAAACTCGCCCATCGCCAGTGCGAAAAAAACAACCATCCCGAGCCCGGACTAAAAAGAAAACGACCTGATCGTCCAGTGACCGAATGAGAAGGTCTGCGGTACTTACCGCAGCGAACCCATCATCATCAGGATCAGGAGAGCGATATGACCACTGCCGAGTCAAACAACAAGGGACTTGGGCATGACGGTGATGCGGTCCGTGTTTTGAATTTTGCCGGTGGAGCCTTTGATACGGTGATGCAGCTTGGTGCGGTTCATGCCCTGCTGGTGATACAGGGGCGGCCACCGGATGCGGTCGTAGGCATCTCAGCCGGTGCGGTACAGGCCGCCGCCTGCGCCGAAATCATGCAGGCCGGCGAAGCCGTCGATCTCGATCAGGATGAGAATGTCATCAAGTCCTGCTATCGCCGGCGGCAGGAGGAACGTGTCAAGGCATTGCGACACTTCATCGATGCCGCAGAGCGGGCTCCGGAGGAGATACTCGACAGCGCACTGCCGGATGCCTATGAAATCGAGTCGAGGGACCCCCTGCAACCCCTTCGCACCGCACGTTTCGTGAAAAACGAACGGGACGAGCGTGAGCGCATGCTTCAGGTGCGCAGCGGTCTGATCAAACTCTACAACGACCTTCTACGGGTACAGCTCTCGGTGGGCATTGTCGCCCGGGTTGTCCGACGCTTTTTGGGATACAAGGCCGCATCCGAGATCCCCGGGTTCTGGTCCCGGCTCGGTGTGCGTACATTGGAGGCTTTCCGGATCTGGCTGCTGATCGGTTCGCAGCTGCACCGATTGGTGACGGTGGCGCCAAAACTGGTACGTCCCTTGATCACCTATCGGGCGTTGGGGCACGTAACCAGCGCGGGCAGACTGATCTTTCGCTTCAGCGCCCTAAGGCGGTTGAGACAGTTCGCCAGCGATGCCTTTTCCATGTATGTGCTTGCGACGTCCTGGGTGCTGATCAGCACAGTACCCGCGATTGCGCTGGTGTTTTCGCGTGATTCGCTTCATACCGGCTGGTATCTGGCCGCATTTTTCGTCTTGCCCTACCTGTTTCCGCTGCTCATGGCAGTGGTGCAGGCCGTCAATAAACACGATGCGGTTACCCGTATGGATGCGATAAGAGACGGTATAAAAGCATTTTTCCAGTTTTTTATGACCCTGATCATCTGGGCCATCCTGATCTATCTGGTGTTCATGAGCCTACTACCGGGTTTCCTTGAGGAAATGCTGGATCCGATCTCTCAATACATCAACTACGGATGGGAAGGCTTCTTCAAAGCAGCGGTTCGTGCTTTCGTTGGAACAGGATCCGTCCTGATTTTCGCGTTGGGTGCCTGCTTCACGCTTGGCATCATCCTGTTGGCGGTGATTCGCTTTAAGATCGCCAGTGCGCATTCAGTCAGGGCGGCCGGCCAGAAACTGGGCTTCATCGATTGGTACATCCAAAGCCTGCTGCGGACATACGGCCTGAGCCGATCCCTGCTGCACCACTATCCGATCGAGAACTTCCTGGCCAAACACTTCGATCGCGAATACTACGGCGACCATGACATGGATCACGCCATTGAAGAGTCCCTGCGTTCCGCGGTGCTCAAGCCGGCGAGGGAGACTGAGCCCACGGCGTGCCAGAGTCAGAGCAGGAAATCTGTCGGCAACTACCACAACGGGGCGGATCGCAACCCGCCGATTGCCGTGGGTCTTGGGGTGGCGGACGTGGGTAGCGGCAAGGTGGAGATCGTGCCAGAAGACGTCCCGGTCGTCTGCGGACTGCGTGCCGCAATGGCGCTGGTACCCCTGTTTTCGCCGGTGGCCATCGGCAAGAAAGTCTATGTGGACGCCCTGAACATCACATCCGTTCCCATGCCGGCTCTGTTGAAGCTGCTGCATCGATACGGTATTCATGACGGCGCGAAAGCGGTATATGCTTATCGTGTTGCGCCAGTTCCTTTCAGTCGAAAAAATTTCAAATGGGAAGGCCAGCCGTCGACCGTGGTCAACCTCGTCGATATCGCATTGCGCGCATTGCGACTGCAGCAATTCCGTGATGCAGGATTTGAGCAACGCCTGAC
>JARRNW010000385.1:0-6786 GCA_037384565.1 Candidatus Thiodiazotropha sp. | reverse complement strand
CCGAACGTACTCGGGAGTTGCGCGAAAAGGAGCGTCGTCTGCGACTGCTGATCGAGACCATACCCGATCAGGTCTGGATGAAGGACGACAAGGGACGATATCTCTCCTGCAATAAGAAATTCGAGGCATTTTCCGGTCTAAGCGAGCATGAGATCATAGGTAAGACCGATCGTGAACTAAAGCACCCGCATACTACGGATCAGATTTATAACGATGACCAGCGAATTATTCACACAAGCTTGTCCAGCACCCGTGAGGAGTGGATCACATATGCCGACGGCCGACGCAAGGAGTGTCGCGAAACGACACTAACTCCCGTTTTCGACACTTCCGGTACGGTCATCGGAGTATTGGGTATCGGACGGGATATTACTGAGCGCAAAAGGGCGGAAAACACCTTAAAAGAAAGCGACGAGTTTCGTCAGCGAGTGTTTGAGAGCTCCAGCGTTCCGATCGTAGTCATGGATAGCGATAGCCAAAAATTCATCGACTGCAATCCAGCCGCTGTGTCCATATATGGATTCAAATCCCGTGACGAGACCTTAGGCAAAACACCACTCGATGTTTCAACGCCAACTCAGTATAACGGCATGGCGTCAGAGGAGGCCGCAAATATTCATATCAGCAATGCACTAAACGGCGCTACAGCTATTTTCGAATGGCGCCACCAAAGACCCAATGGTGAAGTATGGGACGCTGAAGTGCGCTTGATCAGTTTCGTATCAAAGAACCGCCGCTTGCTGCAATTCATACTACATGACATAAGTGAACAGAAGAGAGCAGCCGAGCAGATACGCACACTGTCACAAGCTGTTGAACAAAGTCCGGCATCTGTGATGATCACAGACATCAATGGAAATATCGAGTATGTCAACAGCACTTTTGAAAAGATAACGGGATATCTGCTGGAAGAGGTCGTAGGAAGAAATCCAAATATTCTGAAATCCAATACCACTCCCCCGTCCCGGTACCGTGATCTATGGCAGGCTATCAGCGTCGGTAAACCGTGGCGTGGCGAGTTCCAAAACCGAAAAAAGAATGGGGAAATGTTCTGGGAGTTGGCACACATTGCGCCGGTTTTCAGTGATAGTGGAGAAATCCTCCACTATCTGGCGGTCAAGGAGGACATTACGCTGAGTAAAAAGCAGGAACAACGTATTTTACACCAGGCCCATTACGATGCACTGACAGATCTGCCTAATCGGTTTCTTTCCCTTGATCGTTTATCACAATTAATCAATGAGGCACAACGGCAACAAGAAAAAATCGCTGTACTGTTCGTCGACCTGGATGATTTCAAAAAAATCAATGACTCCCTCGGCCACGATATTGGCGATAAACTGTTGGTACAGGCCGCTATCCGACTACGCAGCAGTCTGCGCATGGGTGATACTGTCGGCCGACTCGGCGGCGATGAGTTCATCATCCTGCTCGGTGGACTACAAGAAGCAACAGAGGCCCGACCAATAATCACCGGGCTTCTCGAAGAATTCAGGGAACCATTCTGTGTGGACAGGCAAGAGCTGATCGTTACCGCCAGTATCGGCGTATCGATCTTCCCCAATGACGGCGACAATCCGTCAGAACTGCTGCGCAACGCAGACTCGGCTATGTACCATTCCAAAGAACAGGGTCGCAATACCTATGCCTTCTTCACCGATGCCATGAATCGGGAAGTCTCACGCCAGCTTGCGCTGGAACAACAGTTGCACGGAGCACTCAAACGCGGCGAATTCCGTATCCTATATCAACCCATGATAAACGTCGCCGACAAAGCCGTTATCGGCGCGGAAGCCCTACTACGCTGGAACAACCCAGCCCTGGGTGAAATAGCTCCCGATGAATTCATCCCGATCGCCGAACGAACCGGCTTGATAGTTCCCATTGGGCGCTTAGTGACCGAAGAAGCACTCTCACAACTACGTAAATGGCAAAACCGGAAACCTGATTTCAAGATCGCCATCAACTTCTCCCCACGCCAGTTTCGCGACCCAGGTCTGGTGCAATTCATCAGTCGCACTATGCAGCAATCGGAGATTGGCGCGAACGCGCTGGAATTGGAAATCACAGAGGGTGTGCTGATGAGCGGTCACGCCTATATTGACAATTCATTGGAAGCCTTGAGCAAGTTGGAGATTGACATCGCCATGGATGATTTCGGAACCGGCTACTCCTCACTGAGCTATCTGCGCAGATACCCATTCAATATACTGAAGATCGATCGCAGTTTCATCAGTGACATAACAACCGACCCAGCTGACCGCGAATTGATCAGCGCCACTATCGCCATGGCGCACAGTCTCGGCCTCAAGGTAATAGCCGAGGGAGTTGAAACAGAAGAGCAATTCGCGTTCCTGCACAGCCAGAATTGTGATAATGCACAGGGTTATCTGTTCAGCCCACCCATCTCAGCAGCGGAAATCACCCTCATGCTGGCGCCCCGGACACCAAAATCGAATAGCAGCTAGAGCTTGTCAGTTTATTGAAAACATACCGTTGCTGCTTAACTTACCGGCATTGTCTCTGTCCCCTATTACTCCCTACCCCCTATTACTCCCACTATTACTCTCGGATCATCAACTGCCCCGGCCCTCAAACAGCCCACTCTGCGCCTTGATTGCATCCATCATATAATCACGGAAAAGCAGCACCCGAGCCGTGCGTTTGAGGTCGGCATGCAGCAATATCCAAAGCCCGAGATCCCATTCCGGTTGTGGCTCGGTATAGCGTGTCAGCAGTGGATCCGGATCACCCATGAAGCACGGCAGGATAGATACCCCCATCCCCGCCTGCAGGGCCGCCTGGGTCAGCAGGGTGTCGTCGACGTAGAAGCGATGCACCTGATCGCCTACTGCCGACTGAATGCAGTAAACATAGGCATCAGCACCGTGGTCGCCATGTTATCGATGGCGGTTACACGCAACGAACCAGACGGCTTCAGGTCTTCGCCGGATAGCGTACCGTCCACTGCAAACATCTCACGCTCCATGCGCACGGCGGCCTGGACTAGACTTTCTCCCGCCACCGTCAGTGCATAACCGCTCGGCACCTTGTCGAACAACCTGACACCCAGATCCTGCTCCAGCTTGCGCATCCGGCGGGAAACGGTGGAATGCTGCAGTTCGAGTTGCCGGGCGCCACTCGAGATCGAACCAGCCCGTGCCACGGCCAAGAATATCCTCAGGTCATCCCAGTTCAAAGCCACCTCACGAAGGATTAGGTCATCCGTGCATATTTGCACGTCCGATTTCGATTTTTTTGGAATTGGTATTTACAAGCATAGGCCTAGACTCTTCTACATCCCAGCCGGGATAACCAATAGAGGAGAATGCAATGCAACAGACATCAACCACACAACCGCTATTCGATGCCGTGAAATACAAGCAGACCACCCTGCAACAGTGGAACCAGGCCGCAGAGGCCTGGGACCGCTGGGGCGCCCTGCTGTCGCGCTGGCTCGGACCCGCCACCGAGATGATGCTCGACATGGCCGGCGTCACCCGAGGAGCACGGGTGCTCGACGTGGCCGCGGGAGCCGGCGAACAGACGATAACGGCCGCCCGTCGGGTTGGCCCTGACGGACACGTGCTCGCCGCCGATCTCTCACCGATCATCCTGGAATATGCCGAGCGCGCCGCGCGGCTTGCCGGACTCGGTAACATCACCACCCACGCCATCGACGGGGAACGCCTGAACGAGCTGGAGGACGGACCTTTCGACGCTGTGATCTCGCGCGTCGGCTTGATCTATTTTCCGGACCAGCAGAAAGCACTGCGTGGTATGCGTGCCCGACTGCGTGACGGTGGCAAGGCGGCGGCCATGGTCTACTCTACCGCCGAGTGCAACGGCTTTTTCTCGCTGCCGGTTTCCATTATCCGCCGCCGGGCTCAACTGCCGCCGCCATTGCCCGGCCAGCCCGGCCCCTTCAGCCTGGGCCAGCCTGAGGTGCTGGCGAAGGCATTCTCGGATGCCGGCTTCACGGATATCAGGGTCGAGAGGGTCGCGGCCCCGGTACGACTCTCCAGCGCCTCCGAATGCTTGAAGTTCGAACAGGAGTCCTTCGGTGCCTTGCACCAGATGCTCGGCGGTCTGCCGGATGCTGAGAAGGATGAGGCATGGGAAGAGATCGAACAGACCCTACAACAGTTTGAAAACGGCCAGCAGTTCGAAGGTCCGTGCGAAATGCTGATCGTCGTCGGCACCCGTTGACTTCGGGAAGGTGATACAGATCACCCGCACTCACAATAATCTATAGTGACAGAGAGGAGGATCGATATGCCCAAGATCGCCATCATCCAACACGCCCCCCAGGTGCTCGACCGCGATGCCACCCTCGACAAGGCAGTGCGGCTCATCGCGGAAGCGGCAGCCCAGGGAGCCCATCTGATTGTTTTCCCCGAGGCCTTTGTGCCGGGCTACCCGGCCTGGGTGTGGCGGCTGCGGCCTGGCGGTGACTGGGACCAAAGCGAACAGATTCATCAACGCCTGCTGGAAAATGCCATCGATCTATCCAGGGACGGCCTCTCGGTCATCCGCGCCGCCGCCAGAGAAGCCAATGTAACCCTGGTCATAGGCATCAATGAACGCGACGGCAGCTTCGGGCGTACCACGCTTTACAACAGCGCCGTGACGATCGGGCCTGACGGCAGGATCCTGAACCGCCATCGCAAATTGATGCCAACCAACCCCGAACGCATGGTGTGGGGCTTTGGCGATGCCTCCGGATTGCAGGCCATTGACACTCCGGTAGGGCGTATCGGCACCCTGCTCTGCTGGGAGAACTATATGCCGCTGGCGCGTTTCGCCCTCTACGCCCAGGGGATCGATATCCATATCGCGCCAACCTACGACAGTGGCGAGGGCTGGCTCGGCACCCTACAGCACATCGCCAGGGAGGGTGGCTGCTGGGTGATTGGTGCTGGCATCGCCCTGCGCAACCGGGACCTGCCGGACGACTTACCGGATCGTGACCGGCTTTATCAGTATAAAGAAGACTGGATCAACCCAGGCGACTCGGTGGTCATCGCCCCCGGCGGAGGGCAGGTGGCCGGTCCGCTGCATGAAGAACAGGGCATCCTTTGCGCAGAAATCGACCCGCAACAAGCCGCAAAAGCACGACGCACTTTCGATGTCGCTGGTCACTACGCGCGGCCGGACATCTTCACCCTAACGGTAAACCGGAAAAAACAATCGCCGATCGAGTTTGAGTCATGACGCGCCGTCGATTTATCGCCCAGATCATAAATCAAAGACCTGACTCCGCATGCGAATATTCCCGCTTTTCTCAATCCCATTTCTCATTAAATGTGGCATCAATGTTCAGCAGTCGTCACCGCCTCCTTTTCGTTTCCATCTGGACCGAAAAATATGATCGGGCACAATTTACGTTAACCTTGTTAGATACAAGAACCTGGGGGAATACAAGCAGAGAGAGGGGAAAATACCGTTCGCAGCCATTGGAAGGTTTCTCAGGTGGGTCTCTGGAGGAATGATGCGATACTCCATTCGCACCCACCTGCATTTACTGGTAGCGGCACTTGCAATACCCCTGGTCGTTATTGTCGGTTACTCCATCTATTCGGATATCAGCCATGCCGTACACGATGCCGAGCTGTCGATACGTACCCTGACCAAGATCGTCGCTGCCAACACCAACCGTACCCTCAAAGCGTCTATCCCAGTCTATGACACTGGTAAGATAGGCTGTGTGGTTACCAGTCCGTGATCGCGACCTGAGACATATCATTCTCCTGTCAAAAATTCATCCACACTGGCTAGTGTCTCATCTAAAATCAACTGGCGTCTTACCACAAGCTAGGAATTACCCTAGTTGTATTTCCTGGGATGCACGATAATTGATTTCCGGGTGCGCTCGAATGATCTAACCATCAGAGATATCCGGAAAACGGCAAGCCTGATCCTCAGTATAACAACCCATTATTCTTCCCTGTCACATTTGCGCTGAATATTACGATATGATGATGAAGATTATAATTACCTGAACATCTGAAAATACCCTATTTTTATAGCACTACCAATGCGTAATGCGCTTATCCAGAATAAACCCTACAGGGTCTATTTTTGATTATCAATCAGGGTTTTCCCTAGTATCCTATGATGATGTTATCAATTTTTTTATAAAACATATCTCGCCTATTCTGACATTCATTTAATATCGAATTTCTTTTCCATTAAAGTTACACGGTTGTTTATGACCCCAATGCGTTTACAAGTTGAACCTGGGATATTAATTAGGCATCAACAGTTATTTATTTCGAATACATGAGTCATTAATTGATCTGAAACAATTAACTTAAAAATATTTAAATAGAAAGATCAAATCGACATTCATTTGGCAATCGTTAAGCTGTAGAATCTGAAGCGGCAGTTGCCAATTTAGCCCGAACTTGGTCTCATTAAGGAAAATGTCCATGAAAAATATCATTCAAAAATCATTTGTTTTTTGCACTCTACTCATTCCCGCAATAAGCTCTCAAGCAGCCACCTATAGTACAGGAACTTTCTATGCCCCTGTGCAGAATCCTGACGGTAACTATTCGGTAGAGACCTCTGGTACTTTTTGGGATGAATTTGATTTCAATACATATAATTACCAAAATTACTCTCAAGGTGTCAGCATGAATATATCTGGCACACACTCCGGCATGTTCAACGACGAACTACTACTTATCAACCTCAACACCCGACAAACTTATACCTTGGATGATGCGTTTGATTTGACCAGTAATTGCAAAACGTTGGTTGTTTCTGAGACGGTCAATGGTC
>JARRNW010000384.1:0-3954 GCA_037384565.1 Candidatus Thiodiazotropha sp. | reverse complement strand
CAGCTGTATTTGTAGCCATAACAATGAAATAAAAAATGGCTCCTCTGCAGAATTTTTGGGCGTACTACTACGTGGACACCCACAATAACAAAGGGGCTATCGGCCCCTTTGTTTTTGCTTACATCAGGCACTACCAAACCGCACCTGTACATCCCGGGGTTTGGCGAAGTAGGGCGCTGAGGTGACCAGTAGATCGACCCCGGTGGCGGCATACTCCCCAGCGTTGTTCGGGTGTATGCCTCCGGCTGCAGCAATTACCGTACGGTGTGCACCCGTCCCATGGGTGCGAGCAGCCTCCACCACCCTCGATACCTCCTCGATGGTGCATTTTTCTAACTGAATCACCGGGCACTCCTGTTCGATGAGGGCGAGGGCCTGATCGACCTGATCGACCTCTACCACACATTTCTTTTCCGGTTGCGCACTCAGGATGTGTGGCAAATAGTCATGTGAGGATGGGGCTGTAAGAAAGGAGCGGTGTTCCTCGGTGACCATGATGCTTTCGGACAAGCCCAGCCGGTGCATGGTTGCCCCACCGGACTGAATCGCTTTGACCATCAGGGTCTTGGTACCCGGCAGGTGCTTGCGGGTGCAGGCCACGACGGCGTCACCCGCCTGATCCACGATCTGTCGGGCGCAACTGCTGACACCCGCGAGGGACTCCATCAGGCTTTGGGCAACCTTCCAGGCCAGGAACAGGGCGTGGGCCGGGCCGCTTGCCTGCAGCAGATGGCGGCCGGGATCGGCGGCATCACCGCTGGCTGTGAAGGCCTCGACCTGGTCCGCTCCGGCCAGTTTGAAGAGTTGTACCGCCTCCTCGATGCCGCAGACGATCATTGGATCCCGGGCATGGAAGGTGATCCTGCCTGATTGTTGACCGATGCCCAAGGAGGCGGTTGTCAGATCCCCGTAAGGAGCGTCTTCCCGTAATAATGCGTTGAGTTCTTCCTGGGTCAGCCAGCAGTGCGTGTGTCTCATGAAATCGTCCGGATTCAGGGTTTAATTAATAGGGCTGCAGTATAGGGCACTACACTAGCCTAGCGGATCAAACTCGTCGGTGATGAATCGCAATGATCGGATTCTGACTATAATCTGCCGGACTGGGGTGTACGTGAGTCACGAGGTATTTTGGTGGTATGCACGGGGGGCAATACCCAGTCTCCATACCTGTCCATCATTAACCCAGATATGCCACCCCCAAAGGATTGTGATGGAGATGGGTCTGGAACCATTCATCAGAAATGTCTAATATAATGAGATTCACTTGCAATAATTGTAAGGCCTCGTTTTTTCTAAGGTTATTTTCATGCAGGATCCAATAACTCACTCCGATAGCGAGCTGGGACGCGTCGAAGTCAAAGAAACTACTTGTTACATGTGTGCCTGTCGCTGTGGCATCCGTGTGACGCTGCGCGATGGAGAAGTGCGCTATATCGAGGGCAATCCCGACCATCCTCTCAACAAGGGGGTGATCTGCGCCAAGGGCTCCTCGGGCATCATGAAGCAGTATTCGCCAGCGCGTCTCACCAAACCGTTGCTACGCAAACCGGGGGCTGAACGGGGCGAGTCCGATTTCCAGGAGATCTCCTGGGAGAAGGCCTTTGAGATCATGCAGGAGCGACTCGGTCGCATTCGCGCCGAGGATCCGAAGCAGTTCGCGCTGTTCACCGGCCGCGATCAGATGCAGGCCCTGACCGGTCTTTTTGCCAAGCAGTTCGGTACCCCCAACTACGCCGCCCATGGGGGATTCTGCTCGGTCAATATGGCCGCCGGTCTGATCTATACCATCGGAGGCTCCTTCTGGGAGTTCGGCGGTCCCGACCTGGAGCGCTCCAAGCTCTTCATCATGATCGGTACCGCCGAGGATCATCATTCCAATCCGATGAAGATGGCGCTGTCCGACTTTAAGCGTCGCGGTGGACGTTTCATCTCCATCAATCCGATCCGTACCGGCTACTCGGCGGTCGCCGACGAGTGGGTACCGATCAAGCCGGGCACCGATGGGGCCCTGCTGCTGGCGATCATCCGTGAGCTGATCCACCAGGGGCTCTATGACCGGGACTTCCTGATCAAGTACACCAATGCCGCAGAGCTGGTGGTGGACGATCCCCAGCGTGATGATCACGGTCTGTTCCGGCGTTTCGAGATGCACGTGGATGAGGGCTGTTTCGACCCCGAGAACAAGCTCTGGTGGGACCGGGAGCTTGATCGGGAGATCTCTACCCACACCCCGGGTACCGACCCGCGTCTGCTTGGCAACTTCAGCCTGGAGGATGGTACCCCGGTCAAACCCGCCATGCAGTTGCTCAAGGAGCGGGTCGAGGAGTACACCGCCGAATGGGCCGAGGACATCACTGGTATTCCCGCCGAGACCATCCGCCGTCTGGCCCATGAGATGGGCGTGGTGGCCCGGGATCAGAAGATCGAATTGCCGATCCAGTGGACCGACTGTTGGGGCAACGAACACGACAGCGTCACCGGCAATCCGGTCTCCTTCCACGCCATGCGCGGCCTGGCGGCCCACTCCAACGGTTTCCAGACCATTCGTGCCTTAGGCATACTGATGACCCTGCTGGGCACCATCGACCGGCCTGGTGGATTTCGTCACAAGGCGCCGTTTCCACGGCCGATTCCGCCTTGTCCGAAACCGCCCAAGGGCCCCGAAGGGGTCCAGCCGAATACACCGCTGGATGGCATGCCTCTGGGCTGGCCCGCCAAACCCGATGATCTGTTCGTCGACGAAAAGGGCGAACCAGTGCGCCTCGACAAGGCCTTCTCCTGGGAGTACCCCCTGTCGGTGCACGGCCTGATGCACAACGTCATTACCAACGCCTGGCGCGGCGACCCCTATCCCATCGACACCCTGCTGCTGTTCATGGCGAACATGGCTTGGAACTCATCGATGAACACGGAGAACGTGCGCGACATGCTGCGGGACAAGGATGAGAACGGGGAGTATAAGATCCCCTTCATCATCGTCGCCGATGCCTTCCAGTCCGAGACGGTGGCTTTCGCCGATCTGGTGCTGCCCGACACCACCTATCTGGAGCGCCACGACGCCATGTCCATGCTCGACCGGCCGATCTCCGAGTTCGATGGCCCGGTTGATTCGGTGCGCATCCCGGTGGTGGAACCGCGAGGTGACTGCAAGCCCTTCCAGGAGGTGCTGATCGAAATGGGCAGTCGACTCGGTCTGCCGGCCTTCGTTAAACCGGACGGCAGCCGTAAATTTCGCAACTATCCCGATTTCGTCACCAACTACGAGACCTCGCCGGGTTCGGGCATCGGCTTTCTCGCCGGTTGGCGGGGTAAGGGTGGGGAGAAGTTCCTCAAGGGTGAGCCTAATCCGCGCCAGTGGGAGATGTATCAGGAAAACGGCTGTGTCTATCACCACGAGTTGCCCAAGTCCTATCAGTACATGCGTAACTGGAACCAGGGTTATCTCGAATGGGCGCGTTATCACGGCATGACCCGATACGTGGAGCCGATCACCCTGCATCTCTACTCTGAGGTGTTGCAGCGTTTTCGCCTGGCGGCGCAAGGCAAGTTGCCCGGTAAGCAGCCACCGGAACGCCTGCGCAAGCGGGTGGCTGAGAACTTCGATCCGCTGCCGTTCTACACCGCGCCGCTGGAACACAAACTGGTCGACACCCATCGCTATCCGATCAATGCTCTGACCCAGCGGCCCATGGCCATGTACCACTCCTGGGATTCCCAGAACGCCTGGCTGCGTCAGATTCACACCCACAACTACCTGTTCGTCAATCCCAAATTGGGTGAGGCCAATGGCTTTGGTGACGGGGATTGGATCTGGGTCGAGTCCCCCACCAACAAGGTACGTTGCATGGCTCGTTTCTCCGAGGCGGTGGAACCGGGCACGGTGTGGACCTGGAACGCTATCGGTAAAGCCGCCGGTGCCTGGGGTCTTTCACCCAAGGCTAATGAGTCGCAGAA
>JARRNW010000383.1:0-3957 GCA_037384565.1 Candidatus Thiodiazotropha sp. | reverse complement strand
ATATTAGAGCAAAATAAAACACTCCGTTATTCACCTATTCCGTCATTCCGGCGCATGCCGGAATCTAGTGTGGTGTCCTATACTGCTTTAGGAAATCAGCGTGCCGAGACTCATCTCAAACTGATTTTGGTTGCAGATACAATCGATTTTGTGCTTTTTATCGAACATTTTTCCGAGGCAATTCATTGTTTCCGCCTTTTGCGACCCCCTCTTTCGCGGGAGAGTCGCAGACTGTCGACACGATCTATCCGTATTTTTTAGATATCGTCCGGTACGAACTTCAGCACGTTACCGTTGATGCAATAGCGTTTATGGCTAGGTGGCGGTCCGTCGTCAAAAACATGTCCGAGATGAATGCCAGAGCTGGCACTGCGGACCTCCACTCGATGCATGCCATGGCTGCTGTCCTCATGCAGGGTGATGGAACCCTCCACCGGGTTGAAGAAACTCGGCCAGCCGCTGCCGCTTTCGAATTTGGTATTACTGCGGAACAGGGGGGCGCCGGTGATCGGGTCGACGAACGTACCCGGGCGCTTTTCATCCAGATGAGAGCCCGTGAAGGGGCGTTCGGTCCCCTGTTCAAAGGCGATGCGTTGTTGATCGGGGGTCAGCATTTGATAACCCAACCACTTCCAGAAACGGCTTTTATCACCGTTGTAACCGGTGTAGCGGGAAACCTCCTGGCCGTCCTTGAACAATACGATGGTCGGGGTAGCGAACAGGCTCTTTTCGAGATTCCAACCGTCGGGTGGGTTTGGGTTTAGGGTGCGGGCGATGGCTACATCCGATTGCCAATGATCCAGTACTTCGGACTTGAATTGCTTGCAGTAGGCGCAATCTTCGGCTTCGAAGACGATCAACTGGGCCTTGGGGTCGAGGGTTGAGGTATCGAGTTTTTCCGGCATGGGCCGCTTCTCCTGGGCGAGTTGGGTGGATCCCGGGTAACGGACTCCGGTGCCACCGAGTCCGCAATAGCCATTCGGGTGTTTTTCAAGGTAGTTTTGATGATACTCCTCAGCCGGGTGGTAGTTATCAAGAGGCCCGATCTCAGTGGTGATCTTGCCGTAGCCACCTTCGGTCAGGGCCTTCTGAAAACGCTCGCGGGATGCCTCGGCGGTCGCCAACTGTTCCGGGCTGTGAGTGTAGATGGCGCTGCGATAGTTTGATCCTACATCATTCCCCTGGCGATCTCCCTGAGTGGGATCGTGATTTTCCCAGAAACTCGCGAGGATCTGTTCCAGGTCGGTCTTGTGTTTGTCGAAGGTGACCTTGACCACCTCCGCATAGTTGCGCTTGTCGCTCAGTCCCAGGCGTCTGAGGGATTCCTGGGCCTTGATCGCCCGGTAGCTGGGGTCGACGTCCCCATTGGCGTAGCCGCTTTGCACATCCACGACGCCGGGTTGAGACGCCATGCGCTTCTCCGCTCCCCAAAAACAACCCATGCCCAATACGATGGTGTCCAGGTTCTGGTCATTGGGAGTGTTCTGCGTGATCGGAGTGCCGGTTGCAAAGGTGCTTGGCTGGATCAGCACCAGGCCCAGCAAAACCAAGCCTGAGGCGCCCAGCAGCGCGAATTTTCGATAGAGAGATGCCGTCTTCATGGTCGTTTCCTGAACCTTGCGTGATCGCGGGCATACTGGCGTTATTGTCGAATGCTCGCCCCGGGTTGTGGACGCTGTTGGCGTCACCGGACCCAGTTTTTAGACCACGCTGCTTTGAGTTTGTCTATACGTTGATACCAACCGTGTTTGTTGGGTTATTTCATTATAGGCTGGTGGATATCACGCAAAGGTGGCCTGAATTTCACATTTTTATCACAGACAATAGCCCGGATAATTCGTTCTCTCCAAGGCCCTTAGGTTCAGAGTCCTTCACTATGGCCGCGAAGGCCCTCAGTGCCCCAACGTATGAATATACTCGTCGTAGGTCTTTCCCTGTTGCCTGAGCGTGTCTGTCAACCATTGCAGGGAAAGTTCAGCTGCACGAGTGCCGGATGAGCCATGTTCAATACTGAGCATCTCCTGATAGATGGGGATGATTGTCGATACGCCTTCCCGGCTTGGCCTGCGTTGCGCTGAGAAATAGGTGGTCGGTTTGCCCTGGGGGTCGTGGATCAAAATTGTGTTGGTGAAGGTCCAGTAGAAATCCCCATTACGAGTGCGGTTTTTCAGGTAGAGATAACATTCCTGATCGTTTTCGAGATGATCCCAAAGCAGGCGAAACATACCCTTGGGCATGTCGGGGTGACGAAATAGATTGAGGGGTTTACCGAGGATTTCATATTCCGGGTAGCCGGTGATTTGCATGAAGGCCCGGTTGGCGTAGATCAGATTACCCTTGAGATCGGATTTGGTGACCATGAACTCGGATTGGTTGACCATGACCTCCTGGTCGTGACTGCTGTGCTGGGTCATGCTGCCACCTCCTGGCTGTGTTTCTCTGCGACCATCTCATCGAGGCGTTCCATCACGGTATTGCTGTGCCGCTCCATCTCGCGATAGTGATTGAGAATTTCTTCGTGCAGTGTGTCGTCCTGCAGCCAGTCCTGGGACAACAGCGCCAGTGCGGCTTGACCAGCGTTATGCACTACCGCGTGCGGGGGTTCGATGTCGCGAAAGGCTTTCAGGTTGCTGAAGACTTTGTTACCGATACCTTCGTAGTACCATTTTCCCAGTCGGCAGTTGTAGTGATCGACCGCAACATCGTGGACTTCTGGAATATCGACACCACCGTGGAAGGCCATATAAGCCTTCTGCTTGTAGATAACGTGATCGACCTTGACCAATGAGGCATAACAGATGTCGTGGGCATATTCGACCGAGTTGGAGGTAAGTTTTGCCTGTTCCGCGAATCCGCTGAAGCTTTTGTGCATCTGCTCCACACTTGACTGGACCTGTTGGCCCATCTCGAGCATGGTGTCTGAATTACCCTGCATGACACGAGTGTCGTGCTGAAAATCGGTGACTACTTGATGTATTTCATCCGTTGCCTTTTTCGTGCTTTCGGCAAGTTTTTTCACTTCATCAGCTACCACTGCGAATCCCCGCCCGTGTTCACCGGCGCGCGCGGCCTCGATGGAGGCGTTGAGGGCCAGGAGATTGGTTTTATCCGCAATCTCACCGATCATGCCGAGAATACCCCCGATTTCCGAGCTCATCTTATTGAGCTGTTCCATGGTTTGATGGTTTTGTTCGATCATTGACAGGGTCTTGGTCTGTGCTTCGGCGACCTGATCAACGGCCTGCTGGCTATTTGTCGCGAGTTCGATGTTGTCCGTGGCAATGGTTGATATCTTTTCCATTTCCTCTGTGATACGGGTCAGGTCATTCTGGTTGAGCAACAGGTTGTTCATGGTTTGCTCGGCATTCAGCGCCTGCAATTTGGCGGCCATTGCGTTACGTTTGGTAAAGAGTTCGTTCTCCGCCAGTGCATCGAGCGAGCGGTTGATGTGATGAATGGTGGTTCCGAATTTTCCATTCAAGCCATCGGGGAGAGATCGACGATAATATTGGCCCTGAGAAACTTGTTTGAAGCTGTTGTTCACATCGCTGAAGAAAACTTCCAGCTGATCGAGGGTGTCGTTCAGATTCCAGGCGATATGCCCGGGCTCTCCCATCCAGCGTACCTGGGTTATGCGCGAGTCAAATTTTCCTTCGTACATCTCCCTCAGTACGCTATCGACCTGTTTCAAGACCTCGAATGGCGCGCGCATGCGGTAAAACATGCCAATTGCCAGAACGGTGGACACCATAGCCAGTATCCAAGGCAATTCATCAAAACCGGCTTTGGTATAGGAGGTAACTATGGTCAAGAAATTGACAATCAGAAAGCTGGCCACATAGATACGTAGGCGAGTGGCCATGTAGAGCTTTTTCATCCCGTTTCTCCCTTTGTATTTCCGATGTCCAATACCCGGAGGGGATTCGATTTTTCTTATACCCCTTCGCTAGGCAACAC
>JARRNW010000382.1:0-3966 GCA_037384565.1 Candidatus Thiodiazotropha sp. | reverse complement strand
TCGGATCGACTTTACCAAGGCAAATGAAATGACAGCAACGGAAGCGGCCAGGTGGTGGCTTGCGATCCACCACGGTTTTAACATTGCGCGCGATGTTGTGCAGTTCCGCATGTGGCGGGACCAGAGTCTGTTGGTCACCCTGCACAACGAGGCCTGGGGAGGCGAGAAATTCTTCCAGTTGCTGCAGAAACTGCTGCAGAATCCCACCAAGAACCTGGAACTGCTGGAATTGATGTCGATCTGTCTGAGTTTCGGCTTCGAAGGCCGCTTCCGCCCCTTGCCGGATGGATATGCACAGCTTCAATCCCTGAGAGATAACCTCTATCGCACCATTCGCAATCAGCATGAGGAGTACGAACGTGACCTGTCCGGCCACTGGCAGGGCCTGCCCTTAAAGCAGAACGCCCTGGTTCAGTACGTGCCTCTGTGGGTGGTGGTGGCGGTCTCCAGTGTGATTCTGCTGCTGATGTATTCCGGCTTCAGTCTCAGCCTCAACGTCAAGTCCGACCCGGTACATGCGGAACTGCACAACATCGCGCGCAATGTTAAAACCGTGGTGGATCGCAAGCCACCACCACCACCGGTGATCCCAAAACTGACCCTCAAGACCCTGCTGGCCGATGAGATCGCCCGCAATCAGGTCAGCGTCGAAGAGGATTACACCCACGGTAGCGTACGCATCGCCGGTGACGGTCTGTTCGCCTCGGGCAGCGTGGCGGTGAATTCCCATTATGTACCGCTGTTGGAGCAGATCGCCTTGGCCATGGATCAACTCGATGGGGAGATCGAGGTCGTGGGTCATACCGACAATGTACCGATCCGCAGTCTGCGTTATCCCTCGAACTGGCACCTCTCCCGGGCGCGGGCCGAGTCGGTGGCGAAGATTCTCGCATCCGACATCGCGCAACCCGCGCGGATTCACAGTGACGGACGAGGTTCCGCGGAACCCCTGGCATCCAATGACACCCCAGAGGGTCGGGCGCGCAATCGACGCGTCGAGATCACTCTGATCAAACAATAGGCTTTCACGAAAACCATGCGAGCGCTACTGAAAATCATAAAAAACCGCTGGTTCGTCGCCATTCTGGGATTGATTGCCCTGTCGGTGATCATTTGGCTGGTCGGCCCCTTGTTCGCCATCGCCGGATATGAACCTTTGGGTTCGGTCATCGCCCGTCTGGTGGCGATTGGCATCATTATCCTGTTGTGGGGCGTGAACCAGTTTCGCCGTTACTGGCAGGCCCGTAAAAAGAATCAGCAGATGCTGGAAAGCGTGGTGGGTCAGAAGGACCAGCCCTCCCGAGGCTCCCAGGAGTCTTCTGAAGAGATTCAGATCCTCGGGCAACGTCTCGATGAGGCGATCCGCATCCTCAAGGAATCAAAGGTGGGGGGCAAGCAGAACCGTCAGTACCTCTACCAGTTGCCCTGGTACATGTTCATCGGCCCCCCGGGCAGCGGCAAAACCACCGCCCTGCTCAACTCCGGGCTGCACTTCCCCCTGGCGGACAAGCTGGGTAACGACGCGGTACAGGGCATCGGCGGCACCCGCAACTGTGACTGGTGGTTCACCGATGACGCAGTACTCCTCGATACCGCCGGGCGCTACACCACTCAGGACAGCTACGAAGAGGTGGATCGGGCGGCCTGGATGGGCTTTCTCGACCTACTGAAGAAACACCGCAAACGCCGTCCTATCAACGGCGCTCTGGTGGCGATCAGCGTCGAGGACATTCTGCAGCAGACCGATCTCGAACGGATCAATCACGCCAAGGCGATCCGCATGCGGGTCAAGGAGCTGATCGACCATTTCGGCATCCGCTTCCCGATCTACGTGTTATTCACCAAGTGCGACCTGCTGGCCGGATTTAACGAGTTCTTTGAAAACCTCGCCCGGGAGGAGCGTAATCAGGTATGGGGCATGACCTTTCCCCTCACCGACAAGAGTGGCCAGGAGAGTGGTATCAGCCATTTCCGGGAGGAGTTTCGTGCCCTGGAACAACGCATCGACGCCCGTCTGATGGACCGTCTGGAGCAGGAACGGGACGTCAAGCGCCGGGTCCTGATCTACTCCTTCCCACAACAGTTCAGCGCCCTGCGGGATGCCGCCGAGGCGTTTCTCCACGAGGCGTTCAACGCCAACCGCTTCCAGGAGACCCCCATGCTTCGGGGTGTCTACTTCACCAGTGGTACCCAGGAGGGCACTCCGATCGACCGGCTGCTCGGTTCCATGGCCCAGGAGTTCGGTCTCAACCGGCAGATCGCTCCTGCCTTCTCCGGCAGCGGCCGTAGCTATTTCATCAACCGGTTGTTCAAGGATCTGATCTTCGCCGAATCCCATCTCGCGGGGATCAATACCCGGGTTGAGAGACAGCGCGCCTGGTTGCAACGCATCGCCTATGCCGGTGCCCTGGGTATCGCGGTACTCGCCGGTGCGGCCTGGTTCACCAGCTTCAGCCGCAATCAGAGCTATATCGATCAGGTGGCGGTTCAGGCCAACGCCGCAAACGATCAGGTCAACGCCGTGGCACCGGACGACCTGACCCTCACCGACGTGGTGCCGGCCCTTGATCAGGTACGCCAGATACCCGGTGGGTATGCGGATCGCGACAGTGACATTCCCTGGCTGATGGGCCTGGGGCTCTACCAGGGCGACAAATTGGGCAGCGAGGCGATCAACGCCTATCACAACACCCTGAAAAATCTGTTTCTGCCACGCATTATTCTCAGCCTGGAGGATCAGCTCAACCAACAGGGCAACAACGCCGACTTCCGCTATGAAGCGCTGAAGGTCTACCTGATGTTCGCCGACAGCGAGCATTTCGACCCGGAGACGGTCAAGACCTGGATGCTGCTGCAGTGGCAGCTGGATCTGCCCGGGGCGGAGAACGCCCAAGCCCGCCAGACCCTGGCGGAACATCTGGATGCGTTGCTCACCCAGATGCCGATGCCACCGACCCTGCCCCTCGATGACGCCCTGATCAGCCGGGTACGCAATGACCTGCTGCGGGTTCCCCTGGCGGACCGGGTCTACAACCGCATGAAACGGGTCACCCAGGAAGGCTCCTTACGCCCATTGCGGCTCACCCAGGAGATCGGTGCGGATGCCGAGCGGGTCTTCAGCCGCCGTTCCGGCAAGTCTCTGGACGAACCCATCCCCGCCCTGTTCACCTACGAGGGCTATCACAAACTGTTCCTCAAGGATCATCTGGCCATCGCCAACCGGCTGCTGGATGAGAAGTGGATCCTCGGCCCGGAACTGGAGAAGATCGTCGGCGAGACGGATCTCAATCTGCTCAGCCGCCAGGTCAAGGATCTCTACTACACCGAGTATGTACGGATATGGGATCAATTGCTGGCGGACATCCAGATCAAACCCTTCAGCGACATGCGTCAGGCGGTGGAGATCCTTAACATCATCTCCGGCCCGACCTCGCCCCTGCGTCGCTATCTGACTCTGATCAAGGAGCAGACTACCTTGGCCCGACTGCCTGGTGGCGCACAGAAGGCCGCCGAACTGGCAGCCAAAAAGAGCTCTGGCATCACCCGGCGGCTGGCCTCGATCCTCCAGGTCTCCCCGGAGGAAGGCGACAGCCAGGACCCGCAGGATTCCATGATGACCACCCCCGTGGATCAGCATTTTGCCAGTCTGAACCGAATGATCGAGGCCGGGGAAGGAGAACAGCCCCCGGTGGAGCGTACGATCGAAATGCTCAATGAGCTGTATGCACATATGAGCCGGATCGCAGGCTCCGGCAACCAGTCGAGCCAGGCCTTCGACGTGGCCCGGGACGAAGGTACCGGCGGCGGCGTTATCAGCCGCCTGAAACTCGAGGCCAAACGCCAGCCCGGTCCCATCGCGGACATGCTTACGACCCTGGCGGACGGCAGTTCCAATCTCACCGTCTCTGGTGTTCGAAGCCACCTCAACTCGGTCTGGAACAGCCAGATCCTACCCTTCTGCCAACG
>JARRNW010000381.1:0-3978 GCA_037384565.1 Candidatus Thiodiazotropha sp. | reverse complement strand
ATGAGTTTGCGCGGCAGATCTTTCGCCAGATTCGCGGCTTCAGCGATTACGGTTTTCCCGAATCCCATTCGGCCAGCTTTGCTTTGCTGGCCTATGCCTCGGCCTGGATCAAATACTACCATCCGGCTGCATTCGTTTGCGCGCTCTTGAATAGTCAACCGATGGGATTCTATGCCCCGGCGCAACTGCTACAGGATGCCAAACGGCATGGCGTGGAAGTGCGCCCCATTGATGTGCGCTATAGCGAGGTGGACTGCACCCTTGAATACGATCCCCCCATGGAGCGGAACAGCGACCACAACGCCCCGCCCGCCTTGAGGCTGGGTTTAAGGATGATCAAAGGCCTCTCCGAGATGGGTATGCAAAACCTGATTGAGGCGCGCAGCAGGAAAAATTTTTCCCACGTAAACGACCTCGCCAACCGTGGCAAACTCCAGCGCGCCGATCTGCAGGCCCTGGCCAACGCCGATGCGCTGCATGGCCTTTCGGGAGACCGCTATCGCGCCCAATGGCAAGTCAGTGGTGTGGAAGAGCCCTTACCGCTGTTCCAGGAGCACAACCCTGAACAAACCGAAGTCATGCTACCCAAACCCGGCGAGGGGGAAAATATCATCGCCGATTACGCCAGTAGCGGCGTGAGCCTGCGTCGCCACCCCCTCGCTTTGCTGAGATCGCGCCTGGCCAAAAAACGCGTCCATACGGCACAGGCGCTCTGGTCGGTACGCAACGGTGCCGTTGCCCGTACTGCCGGGCTGGTCATTGGCCGTCAACGTCCCGGTACGGCGACCGGCGTCATTTTCGTCACCCTGGAAGATGAAACCGGTCAGGCCAATATCATCGTCTGGCCTAAGATCGCCGAAGCACAACGCAAGCCATTATTGCAATCACAGCTGTTGATCGTCAGCGGTATCGTGCAACAGCAGGATGGCGTTCTGCATCTCATCGCCGGGCGGTTGGAAGACTGCTCTGACTGGTTGGGGGATCTACAGACAAAATCGAGGGACTTTCATTAACGAATTATCGCCATGATTCTCGAACACCGTCCAGGTATCGGCATGACTGTTCTGTTCGGCTCCAGCGCGCGGGGTGATTGGCGGGAGGCGAAGGATCTGACGCCAGATTACAAATCGAGCTATCCGCCCGATTACGATTTTCTAGTGTAGTGTCTTATACTGCACAGGCAAAGCGATTTTCCAGCTGTTGCACTTTCGGGCTCCTGTTCTTGTTGCCCGCATGCGGCTTTGCCGCGCTGCACGGTTCCAACCGTGGTCAATCTCCCGGATGTAGTGATCACCACTGACCTCCGAGGCTATCAAGGTGAACTATGAGTAACGGTCATATTAACAATGAGGCCCGCGCCAAGCGGGAATTTGCCAGAAAACTAAAGAAAATCGAGAAGGAGGCTCGACGTAAAGCGATTCGTGATCGAGACCTGTTCAAAGGTCTGCAGATCGCACCCACAGCTTCGTTCGAGGACGATGCGGGCGGTCGCCGCCCCGGGGATACGAACTGGAGCGGTTTCGGCTTCGATATCCATCCCCATGTCACGTTCGTCTCAGCTTTTATCCTGGTCGTTTTCATCCTGTTGACCTTGATGTTCCATCAGAGCGCCGATGAGTTCTTCAAGAGCGCCATGGCAGGCATCACCAGAACCAGCGGCTGGTTCCTGATTCTGACCGCCAATATCTTCATCCTGGCTGCGGTCTACTTCGCCTTCAGCAAGTTCGGCAAGATACGCATCGGCGGTCGTGACGCCAAACCCGAGTTCTCCACCTCGGCTTGGTATGCCATGCTGCTCAGTGCCGGCATGGGTATCGGCCTGATGTTCTGGAGCGTGGGCGAACCGATCTATCACTACTCATCGCCCTCCCCCATGTTCAATCGCCTTGAGGCCCTGACCCCCGAGGCGGCGCAAGCCGCCATGGGGGTTACCTATTTTCACTGGGGCCTGCATCCCTGGGCCATCTATGCCATCGTCGGTCTGGGGTTGGCGTTCTTCGCCTATAACCGGGGACTGCCGCTGACCATCCGCTCGGTCTTCTATCCCCTGCTGGGTGACAAGATCTACGGATTCTGGGGTAATCTGATCGATGTGCTCTCCGTGTTAGCCACCCTGGTCGGACTCGCAACCTCCCTCGGACTCGGAGTGCAGCAGGTGAATGCAGGATTGCACCATCTGTTCGGTTTCGAGATCAGCACCACCACGCAAGTGATACTGATCGCCGTGATTACCGGGTTTGCCACCCTGTCGGTGATGGCCGGACTCGATTCCGGCGTAAAGCGACTGAGCCAGGGCAATATGATTCTGGCCGGCCTGTTCATGCTGTTCCTGCTGATCGTGGGTCCCACTGTGTTCCTGCTCAGCGGATTCACCCAGAATCTCGGCTATTACGCCACCATCTTCCCCAAACTCAGCCTCTGGACCGAGACCTTCCGCGACACCAACTGGCAGGGGTCCTGGACCGTCTTCTACTGGGCCTGGTGGATCTCCTGGTCGCCTTTCGTCGGCATGTTCATCGCGCGTATCAGCAAGGGCCGCACTGTGAAAGAGTTCGTCCTGGGCGTGATCCTGATACCGACTCTGCTCTCCTTCGTCTGGATGTCGGTGTTCGGCGGTTCCGCCCTGTACCTGCAGTCGCATGGCATCGCCGACATCGTCTCCGCGGTAAAAGCGGACGTGGCCACCGCCATGTTTGTGATGCTCAACAACTTTCCCATCTCGGAAGTGCTGTCAATGATTGCGATCCTGCTGGTGGTGGTGTTCTTCGTCACCTCCTCCGACTCCGGCTCACTGGTGGTCGACCACCTGACATCGGGCGGCAAGCTGGATTCGCCGGTCCCGCAACGGGTGTTCTGGGCCGTCATGGAGGGTGTGGTCGCCGCGGTCCTGCTTCTCGGTGGCGGTCTGACCACCTTGCAGACGGCCTCTGTCTCCACCGGACTGCCATTTGCGCTGGTCCTCCTGATCAGCGTCTATTCTCTCTACGTCGGTTTCTCCCAGGAGACCTATATCGAAGAAGCCGTGGAACGGGCAGTCATCAATGCGGAAGAGGAGCAACGCCTGCAGGAGGCATTCACCTCGGCGGTCGAGACCGGCAATGTGAGTACCGCCGATAGTTCCTGATCGCCCCTGTGTTTAAGCCTTCAATCAGCAAACCGCCCTTCGGGGCGGTTTTTTTATTGGCTATCGTGGTATTGTCAGGGTGGACTACCAAACAACTCCTCCTCCCTCCGGGAGAGGGTTGGGATGAGGGGAACTTACAAGCAATCGGTTTAACATTGTTGCCGTTGCGGTAATTTGTACTAGATTTGAGGCTAACGCCTGCATTACCCACAGAGTGAGTACCAAGGCCCCTGCCCTTCGATTTTTCCCGAGCCATCCATCGGCTCGCGTGGGACTGGGCACATGGTCCCTCTCGCGTCCAGACGGCCTGACGTAACGGCCAACCGGTACATCGACCCCGAATGGTGAACGCCAATGACCGAACAATCCGATCAGGACGTGCAGGAACCGATCCAGGAAACCCAGAACCTGCCTTTCGTCGCGCCTTGCCGGGAGCTGGATCTGGAGGCGCCGAAACGCTGGCTTCAGTTCGGGCTGGCGGATCTGAAGCGCGCCCCGACAAAGAGTCTGACCTACGGTCTGGTGGCCAGTCTGCTGAGCGTGGGTGCGACCTACGTGGGATACATCATCGGTGGTCCACTGGTGCTGTTGACCATCCTGTCGGGCTTGACGCTGATCGGCCCGGTAATGGCCATCGGTCTCTACTCCATCAGTTGCCAGTTGCAGATGGGGCTGAAGCCCAGGTTCAGCTACTGCTTTCGGGACGGGGCGCGGGGTGTGGGCAATCTGGCGCTGTTCGCGAGTGCTCTGATCATTCTGTTTCTGGTCTGGGTCCACCTCGGCCATCTGCTGCATCTGTTCTTCCCCGTCGGCGGCTTCGCCAGCAGTCGCAGCGACCTGATTCTGTTCTTCGG
>JARRNW010000380.1:0-4210 GCA_037384565.1 Candidatus Thiodiazotropha sp. | reverse complement strand
AATCTCTACAATCTGGAGGCGACCCCGGCCGAGGGGACCACCTATCGCTTTGCCAAGGAAGATCTCAAGCGCTATCCCGACATCCTCCAGGCCGGCACCCGGGAACAGCCCTACTACACGAACTCTTCGCAGCTGCCCGTGGGGCATACCGATGATCCCATCGCCGCGCTGATCCACCAAGAGCCTCTGCAACAGCGCTACACCGGGGGCACTGTTCTGCACCTCTATAACTCCGACCTTCTCGATTTGTCCGGTCCATGCTACCTGAGCGGTGAGCACGAGTTCTGTCCCAAATGCGACGAAGCGCTGATACAACGTAAACAACAGGAGGTATCGAACCATGCCGTACATTGAACTGAAAGATGAGGAACGTACCCGTTGCGAGGTCTGGACCCGGGTCATGGGCTATCATAGACCTGTTTCGGCGTTCAACCCGGGCAAACGCTCGGAGCAGGCGCAACGGCGCTGTTTCAGTGAACCCGCCGTACAACCCCTACACAGCGAAAGTCTGACCGACTGAACCCCCGTGTCGGAGACGCAACTTAAGGTCGGTGGACTGCAGCCTCTGACAACCCTGGACTACCCCGATCATCTGGCCGCGGTGGTCTTCTGCCAGGGCTGTCCCATGCGCTGCCGTTATTGCCATAATCCCGAGCTGTTGCCCAGGTCCGGTGTATCACGGATTCCGTGGGACGAAGTGCTCGCCTTTCTGGGAAGTCGCCGGGGGCTGCTCGACGGGGTGGTGTTCAGTGGCGGTGAGCCAACCCAGCAGCGCGTCCTGGAGGATGCCATCCGGGAGGTCAGGGCCATGGGGTTCGAAATCGGCCTGCATACCTCGGGGGTCTACCCGCGACGCTTGCAGCGACTTCTGCCCCTGCTTGATTGGGTCGGTCTTGATCTCAAGGCGTTGCCGGAGCACTATCCTGCGCTTACCGGAATGCCCGGCAGCGGTGCGCTTGCCTGGCGCAGCGCCCGACTGCTGGAGGCTTACGGCAGGCCCTATCAACTGCGAACCACCTACCATCCGTCACTGATGTCCGCAGCGCAACGCAGGATGTTGAAACGGCTTCTAGTTGATTTCCCCCTTGCCGAGCATGTGTGGCAGACCTGTCGTACAGAACACAGCCTGGATGTCAGGTTGTTAGCTTACCCAGTCACAAATTCGGTACCATTCAGCGCGTCAGAAAGGGACCGGCGGGAAGATGTGTTTCGCCGACAATGGTAGTGCCGTACCTGCAATGCGGGTCATCCGCTAGCTTGTTTCCAGGACAGGTACTCTGTTGATCGGCAAAACTTTCTGTATGCGGCGCTGGAATCACAGTGCTCTTCGTTCAGAACTCGATCAAACTGATGTTTCAATACACTCAATACAAGCACCGCGTCGTCAAAGTGGTGGTCAGCCACCAGTTGATCCAGCAGGAAGCTATACGGGTCCAGATAGGTTGATTCATGTTCCAGCGCCTGTAGGCAATAGTGGTAGAACGCCTTGTTGTTCCCCTGGGCAATCTCCAGCCTTGCAAGATACAGGTCAAAATAGGCATCCGGTCCTACATAATCGTTGAATTGACGTATCAGCCGTTTGGCGCTTTCGTATTGATGGTATTCGAGATAGTAATCCAGCATTAACAAACCGAGTCGATCAGTCTCGTAAAATAGATTTCTCTGGATATCTGTCAGGAAAGTCATATAGCTGGCGTTGTCCAGACTGCGCGCCGAGCCTGCGGCGATTTTGATATATGCAGGATTAGTCTTTAGGCGGGCTGGCAAATTGTTATAGGCCATTTGCATCCCGCGTGGATTGATGTTCCCAAAGTGGTTGAAAAAGGTACTCAATGTAGCAAGTTCCTGTTTCGCGGTTGTCCGTTGTTCAAGATTTCCATTTTGTATGGTGTTGAATAATTCAATGAAGTCATTGAGTGCGCTGGAAATGAATTCGGATACTTTGAGGTTTCTCTCCACGTAATCTAAATCAACGATTTTTAGTTGGTTATCTATCTTCTTGAGTTCATATTCCACATAACGTGCATTATCGTTCTCCACGTTGGATCGGAGCAGGCAGAGGTAGTGGTCGCCGTCTATTTTTCCACGGCGCATCGCCCACGTCTTTTGCTCAATGCTGGGTATCAGGGATCTCCGAACGGATCCCTCTAGTTTTTGCGCTATTTGGCGTCGTTGTTGAAGGGTGATCGGATAGTGGCTTAGGGCGATCGAGATGCCTGCGACAATTGGAATGGTGTCGATTCGTTCATCCAGTGGCTGATGGTCATTATTATTCAGTTCCTCGGCAATGGCTTCGCAGGTGTGTTTGGCAACCTGTGGATCAATCTCATTGTGTATTTGAGTAGCGCCGAAATCGTTAACTGTCAGGCTGTCCTGGGACGGATTGCCGGCGCATGAACACAATAATAATGAGAGTATGGCGCTGATAACTAACTGGTTGATCGAGTTTGGGTTATTCATGATGACCTTGGGAGAGAATTTTAAGGCGGTTTTTCAGTTTTGCGAGATCGTTGTTGCTGCGCTGAGTTTGTGACTCAGCAACGGTTATTGTGAATTCCCAGTCCTTGCGAATCTCTTCCAGGGACTTGATGTAATTGTCCAGATCAGATAGTGCGACATCCTTGTTTTTTATCAGTAGCGAAGAGCGATGTGTGTATACGCTGTCAGCGTATAGGTCCTGGTAGGTGTACCTAAGGGCGTTGTTTTCAATGTTGACAGGGTTCTCATCGAGATTTAAAGCTACATCCTTTGGGTAGTGTATCTTTTGTTCTGAGGTGATCTCATGCTTCAGGCCGATATAGTAAGGTGTTTTTCTCTGTCGAACTTTTGGGGCCTTCAGGGTGCTCAGGTACGAGAGGTTGTAGATGGTGCTGTATATTTTGGATTTTGTACGCTTCCAGTAGTCATCGATTTTATAGGATTCATAGATCGTAAAGCGATTATGGGTTGTGTCATCCTCGAAATAGGGTGCCTGTTCCGTTTGAATTGTGTCATAGAATCGATTGTAAAACTCTAAATATGCGCGCTGGATCTCATTGATGGATTTAGTTTGAAACTGGTAACGTTGGATTTCTGCGGCATTGCCGTGATAAATGGTTTTGATGTTTAAATGTACGGCTGAGTTGAAATCAGTTGTAGTGATTTCCTCAAATACGTTTATCCTGGATGATAGTTTTGCGTTTGGGTACATGCGGGTCAGGCCGGAGTTGTGGTGTCCAACAACGAGTGCAAATCCGTAATCTGAAAAACCCAGGTCTTCAAGGCCGCCACTTTGGTAGAGTCTTGTTCCATCCAGCCAATATTTTTTTCCGTTAAACTCTACCAGTGTTATCACATGATCGAATGCACCCGGATTCGGTAAATCTTTTTCGATACCAATACGAAAGCTGGTGGAAACTAGCGCGGGCCAGGCGCGAATACCCTCATGTTTGAGTAATGTAACCAGGAGTAGAGACTTGTCTTTGCAATCACCATAACGCTTTTTTAGAACATCGGCGGGTGATCGAGGGCGGTGGGAGTTTACACCGAGCTCCAATCCAACGTATCGAATCTCATTTTGCACAAAAAACAGGGCGCGACTGATGTAATCGGCGCGATCCCTGGCGTCGCGTTTGAGATCGTTGGCAAGTGTATCAATACTCTGATCTGTAAGGGTGTTAACGCCAGAATAAAGCTGTTTGGCCCATTGATTCACTTCATCCCAGCCGTCATATTCGGTGTAATCCAGCCATGCGTAGGGTGAATGCTCAGGGGATGTTTCTCCATCGTCTTTTACCTGGGAAACGTCTGTCAGGATGAGTGAATAATCCTTCAGACCCTTTGTATGGGATTCATGAGGTGTAACATTCAAACCGACGCCTCGAAACTTCAATTGCCTCGAATCGGTAAGAATTCTCAATGACAGTTTGTTGACCGGTACGTCCCAGTTGAGCGAAAAAGTCCCAAAATGGCGTGCGCCGAAGATCGGGTTGCGGCCCTCAAGGGAGTAGCTGTAATCGATGATGTCCCCGACTCGAAGGTCATCCGGGATCATGACGACGGTTATCCTGCCGTCGTGAATGTCATAGTCAAGACGTTGTTCTCGCTGCACAACGCGAATATAGACCTGATTGATAAGCTCGCGACTTTTTCCCTCTCTGATTACCTTCAGGCTGTGCAGGTGCAAAGTCTGATAGGCGGGGTTAAACGTGATTTCAAACTGTGAGTTCTG
>JARRNW010000379.1:0-6507 GCA_037384565.1 Candidatus Thiodiazotropha sp. | reverse complement strand
CGGGCGAAGGCCTCGAGCAGGCTCGGGAAGTCCTTCTGCTGGGTCAGTCGTCCGGCGCCGAGGATCACCGGTTCCTTCGAGTCCCTCAGCCAGGGGTGGGGCGGTGAGGTGGCCGCGTCCTGTTGCAGACGCGGGGTGATCACCGGGTTGCGCACCACCACCACCTTGTCCGGGTCGATCCCCGATACGCTCAGGGTATCCTGGCGGACACCCTCCGAGACCGCGATGATCCGCTCCAGATAGGGGTAGAGCAGCCGGATCGGCAGGCGCCTCAGGCGCATGCGCCAGGGGGACTTGTGGGCGAGAGCGGCGGTCAGGTTGGTGCCCAGACGCATCACCAGCCGGGTCGAATGGGCGCCGGCCAGCATCCGCGCGAGTACCGCGATACGACCAGCCCGGTCCTTGGCCGCGAGCAGAGCGGGGGGGCGAACCCGTTTCAGATAACGGGCCAGGGGCAGCAGGCTGGTGGCGGTGTGGCGACTGCCCAGATCGATGCGGTTGATCGCCGGATGCAGTGCCTCCAAGTGTTTGCTGCGGGTCCTGATCAGCAACAGGTCGAGGCGTACGCCTTGCTCGGCGAGGGCATTGACCAGGTTGAGAATCATCCGTTCGACCCCGCCCTCTCCGGAAAAAGAGACCAGTACCGCGAGATCCGGCACGGTTTGTTCAGGCCGAATCATGGGGCGCCGGGGACGCCCTGGGACATACCACCAGAGTCAAGTTCCGGAGAGGTGTTATGCCCGTTGGCAGCCGGGGTAGTGGCGTTAAGCGACGCAACTTTGCCGTTCATCAGGGGATAGGCGAAGGTGATCCCTGCGATGATCAGCCAGTAGAAACGCCAATTCCAGTGCAGGTGGCGGAAATCGGTCAGACTGTAGACCGAGATCAGGGCGAAATTACCGAACAGAAAGGCAATGAAATAGAGCGAAACCCGTTTACGGCGATACGCTTCCATCAGTTTCGCGATCATCAGGCCGCACACCAGGGCGATCAGCACGATGCCGATCAGACCCAACTGAAAGACCACTTCCAGATAGGCATTGTGCAGGTGATCGAAACTCACCCCCCGTTCATCCCGCAGACCCGGGTTGTTATCGGCCTCCACCAGGGCGTGGGTGGTGCCGGGTCCCCAGCCGGTGAATGGGCGCTGCAGCCATTTTTCCAGGCCGAACTGCCACAGATGCAGGCGATAGGTTGAGGAGCTGAGCGGTGCCTTTTCCAGTCCCTGGGAGACTACGATACCCAGCTCCTTCTGTTCGCTGGTGACCCGAGCGGTGATGGTATTCCAGTTAAATGCCAGGATCAGGACCGCAATCAGGCTCATCGCCAGCATCGGTTTGAATACCCGTATCGCTGGTTGGTGGCGCGAGCGGCGAGTGAACTTGAGGGTTGCGAAAATGGTGGGGAGTGCGAACGAACTTGAGGGTTGCGAAAATGGTGGGGAGTGCGAACAGGAAGGCCAGCCAAACCCCCCGGGACTGACTGACAATCAGCCCTTCTGTGAAAAACAGGATGCCCACCACCGCCAGTCCGATTCGCAGATTACGCCGACCGCTGGGCAGTTCGGAGTCGGGATTCAGCTGGATCATGATAAACAGGATGAGGGCGAGAATGGCCGCGGCGCAGTCAAAGCCGAAGATGATCGGTTTGCCGAAATGCAATCCGGAGCGGGCGCCCTCGGTGATCTGATTCAGCAATTCGGCATCGAGGCTGCTCAGGATGCCCAGGGTGAAACCGCCGAACATCAGCGCCAGGGTGGTGGGGATGCGCCCGGGCACCCGACTGATCCACCAGGCAGGGATGAAGAACAGGAACAACTGTATCCAGTCCCGGGCCTGGTTGTGCTGGGTCTTCTGCTCGGCTGCGACCAGTGAGGCTGCGTCCGTCATCCGTAGGGTGATATATCCGATGATGAGCAGCGACAGCCAGAACAGGGACTGGCGGATCAGGCTCCGACAGGCCTCCCCCGAAAGGAGTAGTGCGATCAGCATCAGCCCCAGCCCGATGTTGGCGCCGCTGATCCCCAGCAGGGAGAAAAACGCGAACAGATAGAGACCGCTCAGTCCCAGCCATTCGCTGACCCGTTCCCGCCGCCCGGTGATTGATGGCGGAATCTGGAAACAGGCTCGCATAGGCTCGCTCAGGCGGCTTCGCATGGAACATACCTCGAAAAATATACAGGTGCCGATGATACGCCTATCTGCCCCTGGGATGTGTCACAAAACGTAGCCGTGCCCAGTGTCATACCTAGAATTTCAGATGCGACGATGGGCGCTGAAGCAATCGGGGGGATCATGAACTTGATGCTCTGTCGGGTACCGGTAGACCAATGGCCTGGGCGATTCCGGCGGCCCGGTGGGGCCAGTCGTAGGCACGGGCATCCTGCCGGGCCTGGTGGGCAAGTCCCATCGCCAGATCCGGGTTGTTGCGCAGTTGTTCCACCGCGGCCTGCCAGGCGGCGGGATCCTTTGGGTCCGCCAGCAGGGCGTTGCGCCCGTGGGTGAGTATCTCACGCAGAGGCGGTATGTCACTGGCGATGACCGGTCGTCCCGCGGCCATCGCCTCGAACAGTTTCATCGGGCTGATTCCGTCCGCATGCCCAAGATCCGGTTGGTAGGGCAGGATCACCAGGTCACTGTCGGTATATAACCCGGCCACCTCCCGGTGCGGCACTGCAGGCCGGTGGGTCAGGCCTGGAATCCGGGGAACCGGGTCGTCCGCATCCCCCACCAGGGTCATCTCACCCAGACCGGCGGCCGCCAGCTGGCTGAGAATGTCCAGTCCCCGGTCAAGGCTGATGCGCCCCAGGTAGACCATGCGTGGTCTTTTCAGGCGCTCAGGCTGCAGATCCGCCACCGCCTGGAAGGTCTCCAGTGCCACTCCGGAGGGGGCCACGTGAATCCGACCGGGATCCGCACCCGCCCCGATCAGGGTATCCGCCGCACTGCGACTGATCGGAACCAGCCAATCGATCACCCCCTGGCGATGCTGCTCGACCAGGGCCTCCAGGCCGTAGTCCCGGGGCAGTCCCTGCAGGGTATGGATCTCGAAATGGTGGCGGATGCCCCGTCCCGCCAGCGCCGCGCTGAGTTCCGGGGCACGCACATAGACCGCCCGGGCGCGTCTCAGCAGACGCTGATGGAAGCTGACAAAGGTGCCCCTGGGCCAGCGCCGGTGCAGCAACTGAGCGGCGTGCAGGTCGATGGGTGTGTCGATGCCCATGTCGTGGAGCCGCTGCCGGGAGGTGACCTTACTGTGCCAGGGCGGCAGGTAGAGCCGAGTGGCGATTCCCAGTTCGGTGAAGGCTGCGACCGTGTGCAGGGTCTGGATCAGGTTGGCACGATTACGATGCAGGCGGCTGCGGCCCAGATAGATCAACTCGGGGTAGGCAGGTTTCGGCATGCGCAAGCGTACTAAGGATCAGCGGGGTAGGCGGGTTTCAAGAAGGGGCTAACACTAACATAATCCCTGCTCTGCTTGTACTATTACGCCATCCCTTAATCTATCTGAAACTATGACCCTATTGTTCAGCGTGCCGCTACCGGGACTGTTGTGGAATTGACCGATCGTGACGACCCCAGGATCCTGATCGTGCGCCTCAGCGCGATCGGCGACATCGTGTTTGCTTCGCCTCTGATCCACGCCCTGCGGCAGCGCTACCCGCGAGCGCGCCTGTACTGGCTGGCGCAGCCCGAGTCCCGCGCCCTGCTGGAGTGCCACCCGGAACTCGACGAGGTGATCGTCTGGCCCCGGGGCGAGTGGCAGTCGCTGTGGCAGACACGCAGGTGGGGGGCGTTGTGGCGCGCGGTGCGCAGATTCCGACAGCAGCTCAAGGCGCACCATTTCGATCTGGCTTTAGACGTCCAAGGTTTGATGAAAAGCGGTCTGCTGTGTCGGCTATCCGGCGCCCACCGGCGCATCGGCCTGGGTTCCCGGGAAGGCAGCCAGTGGCTGATGCACGAGCGCATCCCCAAGGGCGGTGAACCCCGGCGCATCGGTTCCGAGTACCTCTACTTCGCCGAGCGACTGGGACTGCCCAACGACTCCTTCGAGATGCAGGTGGGACTGTGCGAGGCGGACCAGGCGTTCGCCGGGCAACTTCTGGCCGAGGAGCACCTGGAAGATGGTTTCGTAGCCATCTGTCCCTTCACCACCCGCCCCCAAAAACACTGGTTCAATCCCCGCTGGAGTGAACTGGTCGAGGCGGCCCAGCGTCACTGGGGAATGCCGGTGATGATGCTGGGCGGGCCGGGCGACCGGGAGGCCGCGAAGACGATACGCCCACGCAATGGGGGACGCCTGATCGACCGGGTGGGCGAGACCAGCCTGCGCCAGGCTGCCGCGATCCTCGCTCGGGCTCGGCTGGTGGTTGGAGTGGATACCGGGCTGACCCATATTGGCATCGCCATGAACCGGCCGACCCTGTGTCTGTTTGGTTCCACCCGCCCCTACCTGGACACGACCCATGCCAACGCCGAGGTGATCTATCACCCGCGTAACTGCTCCCCCTGCAAACGCCACCCGACCTGCCACGGGGCCTTCGACTGCATGGCCGATATCAGTGTCGACGAGATCCTCGAACGGGCTGGACGGCTGCCCGGTTTTTCCGGGGGCGAAGCATGAGGGTGCTGCACGTGGAGACCGGCCGTCATCTCTACGGGGGCGCCAAGCAGGTGGCCTACCTGCTGGGGGGGTTGCAGCAGCAGGGGGTAACCTCCTGGCTCGTCTGTCCTACCGGCAGTGCTATGGCCGATGCGGTGCGGGAGCGGGTGGCCGCTGTCTACGAGATGCCAATGGGCGGGGATCTGGACCTGGGATTCATTCTGCGTCTGAAGCGCCTGATCCGGGAACTCAAACCGGATATCCTGCACCTGCACAGCCGACGCGGAGCCGACCTTCTGGGCGGACTGGCGGGACGCCTCAGCGGTGTCCGGGTGGTTCACTCTCGACGCGTGGACAACCCGGAATCACCCTGGGTGGTGAAGTGGAAATACCGTCTCTACGACCGGGTGATCGGCATCTCCCAGGGCATCGTGGACGTGCTCGCTGATGAAGGAGTACCCCGGGAGAAACTGGTCTGCGTGCGCAGTGCGGTGGACGTGGAAGCCTACCAGCGATCCTGCGAACGGGCCTGGTTCCTGGGGCAGTTCGGTCTGCCGGATGACGCCCTGGGCCAGGGCCCGTTGAAGGAAGAGCTCAGTGCGGAGATCAAGCGTCTGGGTCTGCAGGAGCAGGTCAAGCTGGCCGGTTTCCGGGACGACCTGGCGGTGATCTACCCCTGTCTCGATCTGCTGGTGCACCCGGCCCTGATGGAAGGTCTGGGAGTCTCACTGCTGCAGGCGGCCAGCGCCGGCCTGCCCATCGTCGCGGTAGACGCGGGTGGGATGCCCGAAGCGGTGGAGGATGGGGTCAGCGGGCTGCTGGTGCCCCCCGCCAGCACGACAGCCCTGGAAAACGCAGTGAGCCGGCTGCTGGGGGATCCGCAACTGCGCCGCCAGATGGGAGAATCGGGGCGGGAACGCATGCGCCGCGGTTTTTCGGTGGAGCAGATGGTGGAGGGTAATCTGCGGGTTTACCAAGAACTTTTAAACGAATTTTGAGTTTTGAATTTTGAATTTTGAGTTACAGTAGCCGAGTCCATCTAAACGGTGGTTTCGGAACCCTAATCTGAACTTTTATTCAGGCGCAATCTGTAATGACGATGGATGCTCTACGGTTGTTAGAAGAGATAGAAACACTGCTATCCCATCTTGATGGAGTAACTGTGATTTTGACTCAGGCAACGGATGATGCATTGATCTTGGAGTTGACAATTGCGTCGCCAGAGTCTCGCTTATTGTTAACGTACTGCGCAGAAGCTGCCAATATCAATTTTCAATTTTGGGCACGATTTAGTCCTGGTACCCCGGAGGCGAAATCAGATCCAGAACACGCGATACAATATCGATATTCTTGTAGTAAAAGCATTGATCAACTGATCAATCCAGCTGAGAAGTTTAAGGATCTCGGCGCGCATTTATCTTGGGAACTGTATCAGTTGGGGGCTATCAGCGCAGTAGAAGAGAAACGTTATACGAAGTTGTTTAACGCCGTTAGTCGGAGTCAATGATGGCAAAATTATCCTCAGTTTCGGCTCATTTGCATAATCCTGAAGTTATGTATACATGTGAATATGCTTGTCTTACGATTTGGATGGTTCCTGGTACTACTGGACTTGCCATGAAAATCAAATATTACAAAAGTCCCTGAGTGAAGAAATGACGTGACTGAGGAAGCAATCCACTCTTTACAATTGATCGGCAGCAAGGCCTTTGGCGGGGCCGAGCGCTGGTTCCAGCGATTTTCCATCGCCTTGAACGGACTGGGTCACCCAACCGAACTGGGGGTGCGCCAGGGCAGCGAACTGGACGGGGATCACTGGTCCGGCCTGAGCTGCCATGCCCTGCCGATGCGCACCGTCTGGGATCCCCTGTCCCGCTTCGAGGTGCGCCGCTTGGTCAAGCGCCG
>JARRNW010000378.1:0-5419 GCA_037384565.1 Candidatus Thiodiazotropha sp. | reverse complement strand
AAAGGCAAGCCGCAGTGTCTGCTATCTCTCCGCCGAGTATCTTCCCGGCCCACACCTGCGCAATGCCATGTTGGCGCTGGATATTGAACCGCAGATACGCCAGGCGATGTCGGAGCTCGGGCTCGATTTCGATGATATCGCCGCGCAGGAGCCCGAACCGGGTCTTGGCAATGGCGGTCTGGGCCGATTGGCCGCCTGCTATCTCGACTCTCTGGCGACCCTGCAGATTCCGGCCATTGGCTATGGTATCCGCTACGAATTCGGTATTTTTGAACAAGCCATCAGCAATAACCGTCAGGTGGAACGGACCGACAAATGGTTACGGGGCGGTAATCCCTGGGAGATCCCCCGAGCGGAAATCAGCTTCGAAATCGGTTTCGGCGGCACCACGGAGCACTACACCGATGAATCCGGACGCTATCGGGTTCGTTGGCGGCCCAGACGTTTGGTCAAAGGCATCGCTTATGACACGCCGATCCCCGGCTATCGGGTAGCTACGGTCAACCTGTTACGACTGTGGAACGCACAGGCCTGCGAATCCTTCAACCTCGACGCATTCAATGTGGGCGAGTACATGCGCGCGGTTGAGGAAAAGATTGCCTCCGAGACCATCAGCAAGGTGCTCTATCCTAACGATGAGCCGATGCAGGGCAAACGGCTGCGACTGGAACAGGAGTACTTTTTCTGTTCCTGCACCATTCAGGACATTCTGCGTATTTTGCTGCAACAGAATGCTTCACTGGATCTGCTACCAGAGAAATTCGCGATCCAGCTCAATGACACCCATCCCGCCATCGCAGTGGTCGAATTGATGCGCTTGTTGATAGACGTTCACAACATGGAATGGGACCGGGCCTGGCAACTGGTACGCAAAACGGTCTCGTATACCAACCACACCCTGCTTCCTGAGGCCCTCGAAAGCTGGCCGGTTGAACTCTTCAGGGAGATCCTGCCCAGGCATCTCGAAATCATCTATGAAATCAACCAGCGCCACCTGGAAAGGGTCCGACTCCGCTTGCCGGAAGATGCCGCCATACTCGCCAGTCTCTCCCTCATTGATGAAAAATACGGACGCAAAGTGCGCATGGCCCATCTTGCCTGTGTCGCCAGCCACCACATCAATGGTGTAGCAAAATTGCATAGCCGACTGTTGAGAGAGCGGGTATTGAAGGATTTTCATACCCTGGACGCAGATCACTTCACCAATGTCACCAATGGCGTCACCCCTAGGCGCTTTCTGATTCTGGCAAACCCGGAATTAACAACCCTGATCAACGATACCATCGGTGATGCCTGGACCCGGGACCTGGAACAGCTTCAGGCCCTCGAAGCCTGGGCCGATAACAGCAGCTTTCAGACCGCCTGGCGGGAGGTCAAACACCACAACAAACAACGGCTCACTCGGGTCATCTTGGAAAGAACAGGCATCGAAGTGGACCCGACCAGCCTGTTTGACTGCCAGATCAAGCGTATCCACGAATACAAGCGGCAACACCTGAACGTCCTCAACATCATCAGCCAATATTTGGAGTTAAAGCGGGGTTTGCATAAGGATGCTCCGCCACGCACCTGGTTGTTCGCCGGCAAGGCGGCACCCGGATACCATTTTGCCAAGCTGATGATTGAACTGATCCACGCAGTGGCCAATACCATCAATGCCGACTCCGATGTCCGAGACAGGATGCGGGTCGCCTTCCTACCCAACTTCAATGTCAGTACGGCCGAAAAAATCTATCCTGCCGCGGATCTTTCACAACAGATTTCAACGGCGGGGATGGAGGCCTCGGGCACCGGTAATATGAAATTCGCGCTCAACGGCGCATTGACAATCGGCACCCTGGATGGCGCCAATATCGAGATTCGTCAGCGGGTCGGTAGTGACAACTTCTTTCTATTTGGACTCACTGAATCGGAGGTGGCGACCCATCGCACCGGCCAGTACCAACCACGAGACCGCTACACGACGGATCCGAAACTGCGCGAAGTCCTCGATGCCATCAAAGAAGGTCGTTTCTCCACAGGTGATGGTTCCAGGTTCCAACCACTGGTAACCAATCTACTGGTGCATGATCACTTTTTTGTACTTGAAGATTTCCCGGCGTATCGGGCATGCCAGCAACAAGTGGACCATACCTGGCGTGACGCATCCCAATGGACCCGCGCCTCGATACTCAACACCGCCCGCTGTGGCTGGTTCTCATCGGACCGGGCTATCAGAGAGTATTGTGAACGCATCTGGCGGGTTACGCCTGTGCCGATCCGTTAGGACTAGTCTAGTGTTCTATACCATTCAGCGAGTCAGAAAAAGAGCCGATGCGAATGACACTTAGGTGGAATAAATAAATCTAAGCCCATCCTTCAGAATCCATTACCGTTCACACTGCAAAATCAAAAAAGCCGAGACAAGTACTTGTCTCGGCTTGTTACACATCAAGGAGTGAACCTGGAACCTATTGATCCCATAAACGCTTTAACATTTCCATCTTTTCCGCATTGACGGAAGTCCAGGTTCCCCAGCCCGATTCGTTCGATCCGGGGACATAGGTGGTACCCCACAACCCCCCCGTATCGGCCGACTCCGGATTGATCGCCCAGTAACAGGCATTGATCTTCTTCTCCCGGGCATAGTCCACAAAGGCATTCTGCCATTCAGCATCCTTGCCTGGAGACAGGTGACTCCAGCGGGCTTGATCCGCCTGGCTTGCTCCGTTGGGCCAATCCCACAATCCGCCGAACTCGCCCACGATGAAGGCATAGCCTTGATCACGTAAGTATCCGAAGTGCTCGTCCCATCCTGCCTTGACGCTTGCCGGGTCGATGATGACATTACACTTGGCATCTCCCGCCTCGTTTCCGTCCAGTCCGGCACACTCGGGTTGCGAGGAATCCATGAACTGTTTCTGTACAAATACCGAGGGACCGTAGGTATGTGGTGACAGCACCAAACGCTCCTTGGGTATATTCAGAGGCGCCTCTGCCGCCGAATAGAAGTTTTCACCCCAGTTCGGATTGGACGCTTCGTCGCCATGCGGGACCTTCGTCCCATCTTTCAGCTTGGAACCGATACCCTCAACCATAATCAGAACATCATCGTTGACCGCACTGATGGCCTGGTAGGCGCTCTCGGCAAGCGCTTTCCACTCATCCCAGGTGTACTCCCAGGGCTCGTTGAAGATGTCGATCGCCAGGATGTTATCCACTCCCAACTGTTGCGACAGTCCGGCAACCTCCCGCAGATCGTCCAGCCAGGCACTCTCATCGTAGGCCGCCACCGTGGTGACACTGGATGGATTCCCAACCGAGGAACAGGAGTGCTCCTCACGGGTGTAGGGATAACCCTCCCGATCCGCATCGACATAGGGCGGTTTGGCATCCAGACGTCCCGCACGCCAGCCCAAGTAGTTGGAGCAGGAGTGAATATCGATGATCACATTGATATCGTTCTGGTCCGCCAACTTGATGAAATCCTCCAGCGCCTGGCGGGCATTATCCTGCTGCACGGAGGGATCGTTCTTCAACGCGCCACCATAGGGAGCCCAACCGATACCCTGTGGGTCTGTCGGGTCAAGCGTCTGGGGTGCGATCGGCAAGCGAATCACATTAAAGCCCAGTGCCTTGATTTCATCCATGGTCTTTTGAATGGTACGACCCGACGGATTCCACCACATGTTACCCAAATAAAGCTCCATCGGCGCGCCACCGGGGTTGTACTCCGCATCGGGTGGTTCATGCTGGCCTTCCAAACCGAACCAGGCGCCGCAATGTATTGGCAGCTCCTCACCATTCCTGGTGATCGTACCTTCCGGGTCGACACGGAACATACCCTGCGTCGGCTCCGGCTCCGGCTCCGGCTCCGGCATCGGCTCCGGCTCCGGCATCGGCTCTGGGTCCGGTGTCGGCTCTGGGTCCGGCGTCGGCACTGGATCCGGTGTCGGCTCTGGGTCCGGCGTCGGCACTGGATCCGGCGTCGGCACTGGATCCGGCGTCGGCACTGGATCCGGCGTCGGCACTGGATCCGGCGTCGGCACTGGATCCGGCGTCGGCACTGGATCCGGCGTCGGAGTGGGCTCCACGGAACCTTGAAGCGCCGGCGTCGCGTTTTTCACCAACATGAAGAAATGTTCGTCAAACCACTTGCCGGCGGCGGGAGCGCCACCCATGGCGTCGGTGTCAACTGCCTGACCCGATTCACGAACCACCGGGTCCCCGCCACACATCGGGTCAAAACGCTTACCTTCCGCATCAGGAGTGGTTTGCGAGGTATCGCTGGTGCCATCGGAAGCACCCGGCGGCTTGATCCAGACATAGGCGTCCACACCCGGCATCGGCTCAACCTGGGGCCTTTCGCCAATTCCGGCTTCCACGATATTGCACCAATTGCCACGATGGGTACGCGCATCGATCGGCACACCCTCCGGTTGCGCTCTCCAGCCGTTGCGTCCGGTGTCGATCAGGAAGGCGTGATTCGGAAAAAGTTCACGCATTCCTGTAACAAAGTGCTTCTCATCGATCACCCGATTCCACTCATACCAGTTGACGATCAAATCCATGTAGGCATTTTGGTCATCATAGGGATCGAAGGACTCTTCGAGAGCGGAATAGTTCGACACATTGGTGGCAAAACCACGCACCAGCGACTCGCCTCCCGCTGAGGTCATGACCTCCCGGTAGAGCTGTGCCGCCTTGTCGCCATGCTCCCAACCCAACCAACCGGAGTGCGCGATGTCGAGGTAGATGTAGACATTGTCTAATTCAGCCAGCTTTTCGATTGCATAAGCCACGCCTTCTTTATAGCCTGGCGCCGCCTTCGCGCAGGACGGCAGATCCATATTGGTCACCAGGTTGGGCAGTGAATCGGGCTCAACGACAGCCACGATGCGTAAATCGCGATAGGCTGGTTTCGATTGCAGCACCGCCACGATGCGATCGATATACTCGGTCTTGTAACGATTCATCCCATCCTCTTCGAGCTTCAACTCGCCGTTAGAGGCAAGTGCTGAGCAATCCCGGTCGGGAAGATCGTAAACGACCATTTCGAATACCAAGGGCTTATCCCCACCCGCGGCGGCTTGCTGTCTCACGGCCGCATCCAGGTGCTCCGAAAGTCCCATAATGCTCGAGGTACCTTCGATTGCCGCAATCCGATCGAGCCAGACTGCGGTCGGCTGCTGCGCGACTTCTGCGATCGCCTGTTTGATATCCGCAGGCGCACGGTTAGCCGAATCGATGGCTAGAGATGACCACTCGGGGTCGATATACGGGACCGCATCCGCGTAGGGATTATCCGCACGGACCACCACCGGCTCATCGGGCACGCTTGCGTCACAACCTACTCGGGTCGTGCTCAAAGCAAGGTCATCCAACCAAATATCGAAGTTCGGTGGTGTTGACCCACCTTGGTAGAGCTGCCAACCCAGGC
>JARRNW010000377.1:0-3991 GCA_037384565.1 Candidatus Thiodiazotropha sp. | reverse complement strand
CAGGTAGCTATACAGAAACCGTTTCTATCGACAATCCCGGATTAACCAGTTACCAGATCGATAACCTTTCTGCCGCTGATTGGTACTTTGTTATTACCGCTGTGAATTCAGCAAACGTAGAGAGCGCCTACTCAGAGGAAGTCAGCAAAACGATCGATTAAGGCGTCTGGGCAGTCCGGATTCCGGCGTATGCCGGAGGAGTGGTGCATGGATGCACCGTTTACGGACCTAAGGATGGCATCCAGGGATTTCGCACCGTCCCGCCTTCTGGATCCCGGCATGCGCCGGGATGACGGTGTTTTTTAAGCTTAAGTAAGCACCATTCGCATTAACCCGGCAACCTAACGGGTTGCCGGGTTAGTTGTACCTATTTCCCATACGCAACGGACGGCAGCCAGGTCACAATCGCCGGGAACTCAAGTACCGCGATGACACCCAGGATTTGTATAAAGATGAGCGTCACGAACAGGGCGACGACGAGGTGGTTTTCGGGTTGAAGCTCCATCACCTACGCGTCCAGTCCAAACGGTGCTGTTGAGCGTATCGCCCCCTTGTCACCCAACTGCCCGGATTCATATCCAGGCAGCGACCAGCCGACATTGACCCGGCCTTTCGACACCGATGCGAGGACCTCCTTGGGGGAAACCCGTTTATCAGGTTCATACACCTTGCCCAGGACACTGCCGCCGGAGGCCCTATTCACCTGCTCGGCAAGCCACGCAGGTTAGGTGCCGATACCCGGCAGGTTCGTCCAAAGTCTCATCAGAGAGCGTTTAATGGGTGGATCTCATTATTCAGAACAGAATGGTATTTTGGTCTGTCCAATTTCTATTTTCCGCATATTCCCTGCAATGATTCCGATAATTCAGACAGAAGAAATATGTCCTTGTGAAATCATCAAGGTCAGACTATGCTATTTGGAATATTGGTATTACCAATTAATATCAGGTTATGCAGCCACAAAAACTCTCTGATCAGATCGCCCTGCAACTCGAAGGAATGATCGCCGACGGCACGTTGCGCCCAGGCGAACGACTACCGGCCGAGCGACAGCTGTCTCAGAACCTCGGGGTGTCTCGGCCGTCATTGCGGGAGGCGATTCAAAAACTCGTAAGCAAAGGCCTGGTGCACACCCGGCAAGGGGGTGGCAGTTATGTCTCTCAGGTCCTGGCGACCAGTTTCAGCCAACCACTACTGGAACTGATCAAAGATCAACCCGACACCGAGTTCGATACCCTCGAGGTACGGCGCGAACTTGAAGGCGTTGCCGCTTTCAACGCCGCATCGCGGGCCACGGCGGCGGATCGGGAGCGAATCTGGGCACATTACCGGTCCATGACGGAGGTGCAACGTTCAAACGCGGCAGGCATCGATAAGCTGCGAGCCGACGGAGACTTTCACGCGACTGTGGTCGAGAGTGCTCACAACGTAGTACTGGTGCATTTCATGCGCGCCGTACGCGAGGTGCTTGACACCACGGTCAGTGACTACCTGGACCTTTTCTATGCCGAACCCAAGTTTGTGGACAAGATCTGCCGCCAGCATGAAGAGATCGTCGAGGCCATTATGGATAAGGACCCCAAGGTGGCACGGGACAAATCGCGCTTCCACGTAGAGTTTGCTTTTCATGCCTTCCACGAGTTCAAGAACCAGGCAAAGCTGTCCCGCAACTCCGAATTGTATGCAAGCATATTCGCGAAGTCTGACTAACGCGGCGATGTCGAGGCTGATGCTCGTTAAATACGGCCCATTGACAAAATCATGAACAAACCCAAATCCGTTTACTACTTCGGCACCTGCCTGATCGACCTATTCTATCCGCAAGCCGGTCTGGCCGGCATGCAGCTGCTGCGTCGCGAAGGCGTCGAGGTAATCTTCCCCGACAACCAGACCTGTTGCGGCCAGCCCGCCTTCAACTCGGGCTATCGTGATGAGGCGCTGGCAGTCGCGCGTGCGCAGCTTGGGTGTTTCCCAAGGGATATACCGGTGGTCGTACCCTCCGGTTCGTGTAGTGGCATGATCCGCCATCACTGGCCCGAACTCTTCACCGGCCAAGTCGATGAGCAGCAAGCACTCGCAATCGCAGGCCGCACTTACGAACTGACAGAGTTCCTGGTCGACGTGCTTCGGATCCGGCTCACCGACCTCGGCGAACCGACCCAGGTCACGATTCACACTTCTTGCGCGGCACGGCGGGAAATGGGCGTTGCCGATAAGATCGAATCACTGGTCGCTCAGCTCGCCCAGGTCGAAGTGCTGACACAGGAACGCAAATCCGAGTGTTGCGGTTTCGGTGGTACCTTCGCGGTCAAGCAGGCCGATCTCTCGGGGGCGATGGTCAAGGACAAGACCGATGCATTACGCGCGACAGGAGCGGCCCTTGTGCTGAGCCAGGACTGCGGCTGCCTGATGAACATCAGTGGTGCCTTCGAAAAACAGGGAGACGGACCCAAGTCGCAGCACATTGCAGAGTTTCTGTGGGAGCGCACCAGCGGTGACGGACAATGAACCAGACCCAGGCATTCCTGCAACGCATCGACGCGGCGCTGCATAACGACCAACTGCGGCGCAACTTCCGCTCTGCGCTGACCGGCATTCAGGCGCGACGCGAACAGCAGTTCCCGGACGACACGCAGCTACAGGCACTGCGTGAGCAAGCCCGTGCAGTGCGCGCGAACGCACTGGTAAAGCAACCCGAACTCCTAGAGCTGCTTGAGGAGCGACTGGTCGAGAATGGTATCCAGGTACACTGGGCGGAAAACGCCAAACAGGCCAATACCATCATCCACAGAATTCTTGCTGACGCCGGAGCGAAGACAGTGGTCAAGGGCAAGTCTATGGTTTCTGAAGAGACCGAGCTCAACCGCCATCTCGAGAAACACGACATCGAGGTCATCGAATCCGACCTGGGCGAGTTCATCCTCCAACTCGCGCACGAACCACCATCACACATTATCGTCCCGGCGATCCACAAGAACCGGCGCGAGGTGGCCGAACTCATTCACAATTGCTACCCGGACATTCCCTACACCGAAGACATCGATCAGCTCACCCAGAGTGCACGTCTGATCCTGCGGGAAAAGTTCGCCACAGCGGATGCCGGCATCTCCGGAGTCAATTTCGCGGTCGCCGAAACCGGAACACTGTGCCTGGTAGAGAACGAAGGCAACGGCCGCCTGAGCACAACGGTCCCACCCCTGCATATCGCGATTACCGGTATCGAAAAGGTCGTTGAGAAGCTGTCAGACGTACCCCCACTGCTTGAGATTCTGACCAAGTCCGCGACCGGCCAACCCATCACGACCTATTTCAACATGATCAGCCACCCGCGTCAGCCGGGTGAACTGGACGGGCCACAAGCCGTGCATCTGGTGCTACTCGACAACGGTCGTTCGCGCATCCGCGTCGATGAGGAGTTGCTCGACACCCTGCGCTGCATTCGTTGCGGGACCTGTATGAATTATTGCCCGGTTTATGTCCAGATGGGGGGGCACGCCTACGGAACCGTGTATCCGGGTCCCATCGGCATCGCCCTTGAACCCCAGCGCATCGGCCTCGACAAGGTCGGAGCAATGACCTCTGCCTGCACCCTGTGCGGAGCCTGCGGCGAGGTCTGCCCGGTAAAAATTCCACTGCCAAAACTGATCAACCGACTGCGTGCTGAGGCCGCCAATGCGCAGCGTACGACAACGCCACTGAAAGGTCGCGGCAGTCTGCGCAAAACCAGCGAAGCGACCCTCTGGAAAGCCTGGCAACTGCTCAACGCCCACCCACTGCCGTATCGGCTGCTCACCCTGCTGGCGTCCCGCCTACGCCGGCTGTCGCCAACCCAGATGGGGGCCTGGACACGTTATCGTAGCGCACCCCGACCCTCTAGCAGAACGCAGCACGAACTCGCCCGTGAACAGGGATTCCGGCATGAATGATTCGAGAGAGAGGGTTTTGCAACGCCTGCGCAAAAACCGTCCCACCCCTTCTGTGTCACCCCCTG
>JARRNW010000376.1:0-4706 GCA_037384565.1 Candidatus Thiodiazotropha sp. | reverse complement strand
ATATAACTGTTAGTTTTAAAAAGGAGCCAACATGGCACTAAAAGTTACCCGATACTTAATGCTCGCGTTATTAGTAATGGCATCGGGTGTTGCATATGCATACAGTAATATCGCTCGGTGCATATTTGTTGATTATTCTAACTTCACAGAAATCCAAAACAATCTTTATGTGTCTGGACACATAAGTTCGAACGAACACACAAATATAAGAGTCATGATTTATGATGCCAAACGCAGAATAACCAAATATTATGGAAAGCCAAAAGCAAATCCAGTAGTGATTGTTACAGGCAACAAGGAAGAAGCGGAGAATTACGGCCTACATGATATTCCGGGCTCACTATTCTTTACACCATGGAATAGCTACCTTGTATTAAACCATTACAAAGCCGGCGTAGACGTTGCTTCACATGAGTTGGTGCATGCTGAAATAGTTGATCGATTAGGCTATTTCACACGTCAAAGAGAACTTCCAACATGGTTTGATGAGGGGGCAGCACTACAGGTTGACTTTCGTCCACAGTACACAGAAACAACTGAAATAAAAAAGGAAGAACTAAATAGGGTAACTGCTCTGGATTCTCCGGATAAATTCTGGAGTAGCGATACAGAACAGAACATTAAAAACTATCAGTCTGCAAAAATCGCTGTAGCTAAATTCTTAAAAGAACATCCATCCAGGTCGCTATACGCACTATTGGCGAGAATCAGTGAAGGTGAAAAGTTTGAAGAAATTATCAAAAATTAAAACTAATAATCAATTCCATCCGACCGCTACAGTCGCTAGCGCTTCTTTTGCGTCTGGTGAATTGCGGCGTTAGAGAATAGATCGAGTTATGAATACACATCGCGCAATTATCTTTATTCTAATAGCTGTATTATTATACATTGTGGCTACTATAAATTACTCAGTAAATGGTGAGCATGAAGTAGGTACAACCGGCAAGTACTCTATTTGGAGAGATATTGGAGGTGAAAAGTGTAGAAAGGAAACGTTAATAAAACTAAAAAAAGGTCAAAATAGTGTGAATGATGGAAATCTCGATAACGCTTTGGAAGTTTTTATTGAAGCAAATAAAAGTGAGCCGAAGTGTTTAGGTGCAATAATGAATATTGCATTAGTTTATTACTATTTGAAAGATTATGAGAAGTCTGAATACATGTATCGAGAGGGTCTAAGATTATATCCAAACAACGAATACATAATACAATCATTAGGCGTTGTTTATACAAAGTATGTTGGTATTGAAGAAGGTATTAAGTATCACGAAAAAGCACTAAAAATAAACCAAAACATGCCCTTGTCTCACTGGGCTCTCGGAAATTTATATTTTGCACTAGATAACTACAGCAAGGCTAAAACGCACCTCGCAACATATATTGAAATGTCCCCGGATTCTATTTATGTAGAGGAAGCAAAAAAGAGATTAAAGCACATATCTATTATTTATAAAAACCGCAGGAATCTCTAAAAATGTATAACGAGACAAGGGGTCTCGTTAATATAACTGTTATACCAATATATGAAAGAACAAATAAGAAAAATACTCGATGATACTTCATTAGAAAGCGAAGAAGTTGAAGATTCAAAAGCAGAATTAATTGAAAATTTAATTACTGAAGAAAATTGGCAAAATATTCAAAACTATTTATTTGAAGTGCTTTCTGATGACAATGAAACTTATTATAACTGGCATACGTGTTTTGAAATATTCTGGGGTGCGGTTCTTGATAGTAGAACAATTGATGGAAATAGAATAATTGCTCTAGCCTACTATCGGTTAAAGCCTGATGAGCATTCATCGGAAAGCAATTTAGCATGGAGCCTAGCAAGTGAACTAAAGGGAGAAGACTATTTTTCGGAATATAATCCATTGGAAGATCCAGATATAATTAAAATCATCAATGAATATCAAAAGGTATAACAATCACATTAACTTTGCTCCCTACGGTCGCCGGACCTCGCTGACGCTCGGCCGGTTATGTGAGCGTTAGGTGTAAAACAGAGGAAATTTAACACAAATGAACAATCAACAAATTTTAGCTTTAGAAGACCAGCTTAAAACAGCCATGATGAATTCAGATACAGTAGTTCTTGATCAACTTCTAGATAACAATCTCATCTTTACTAATCATTTTGGTCAAATTATGTCAAAGAACGATGATCTTGAAGCTCACCGATCAGGATTTGTTAAAATTAAGTCAATTGAACAATCAGAATATCAAATAAAACCAAACGAAAACATTGCGATTGTATCAGTTCTATCTCACATTGACGGTGAATTCGGAGGAGAGGAATCAAATGTGGCTCTACGGTTTACACGCATTTGGCAAAAGAACAGAAATGATGGATGGCAAGTCACTGCCGCGCACTCAACATTAGTTGGACACGCTTGAATATCATAAAACCTAACGAATAAGGTTAGATCGTGAGAGCGAAGCGAGCCACGATCTGAACCGTTTGTTGGACAAGCCCATCAGCAAAAGTAGGATAGCTCTTTAAGAAAATAGCTTTTTGATATCACCGGCGCTCATGACGATTACCAACGGTCGATCTTGAGCGCCGGTGATTTGCGTTACCGTTGCGGCAACGATACGAGCGATTTTGTGGCTGATTTGCCATATTGCGGGCAAACGCCAGCCTCAGTGTTCAAAACTGCAATCGTGGGCATCAGGTTTGGGCGTGCGTCTACATAACCGGCGCTCCCGCTCCATCCTTTAAACGATGTCCAGGCATTCGATAAATCCGTGTCCGAACGATTTTCATCGCCGCACCACAGCAGGCACACAGCAGTTTCGGCCGCTCGATCAAAGCAGATTTATTCCGGCTCATCTCCCGGTTCAGCAGATACTGGATCAGCCGGATCAGCCGCTTGCTGTTGGGATGCAGCAGGCCATAGTTCCTGGCACGCCTGAAGCCCTTGGGCAGTACATGCTGAACGATCAACCACAGAAACTTTGCGCCGGACACCGTTCGATAAGCCCACCGCTTTGTCTTGCTGTCGCGATAGCGGAAGGTCACCTCACCGTTCTCGCAGGCCAGGATATCTTTTTCCTGAATCACACCCCGGTAGAGATAGCGACCCAGATAGGCGATGGCCTTTTCTCCTGAGCCCACCGCCTTGCAATCCACCACCCAATCCTCGGGATAGGTATTGGGCAGCGCGAGACCGGCGCGGGCGATCGCCTCGAGCAGCTTGGCGCGAAAGACCTTCGCCAGCGCCTTGTGACTGAACAGATAGCGGCGCTTGCCCTGCTTGGCTCGCCAAAGTCTCTGTTCCAGGTTGATGGCAGCACCCGGGATCACCATGTGGACATGGGGATGGTAATCCAGGCGCCGGGAGTGGGTGTGCAGCACCGTGGTGGCGCCCGGCGTGCCCTGAAGCTGGTGATCGTTGCGGCTGAAGACGTGAACCGTCTCCCAGGCGCAACGGGTCAACAGGTCATAGATCACCCGCTGGTGAGCCCAGGCCAGCGAGCGCAGCTGCGCCGGCAGGGTGAAGGTGAGCAGAAAGTAGTCCGCCGGCAGCCGCTTGCCGAGCTGACGCTCGATCCACTGCTGGCTCTCGTGAGCCTGGCAGTGCGGGCAGTTGCGATGACCGCAGGCGTGCGGCATGAAGACCTGATGATGGCAGCAACCGCAGGCAGCCTGCATTTTCGGCCCCGCCGGATCGCGGCAGTGCTGCATGGCCGTCAGCGCCCGACGATGAGAGGGCAGGATCCGAGACGCGTACTGGGCGAGGAAATCCGCCTCGAAGGCGGCGATGATCGAAGCCAACCTCATTGGACGTTCCCCCAGTCGATGGAGAAGCCGTTCATCAGGTCATTGATCAGCTTATCGGCGCTCTCGGTGGTGTGGGATGTGAGGTGGGTTTTTTTATCCCACAGGCCTCGGCCACCTTGCGCAAGGTGATCTGCACGCCCCCACGGTCCAGTGGCGTGGTGGCGCTGGCCGCACCTTTGAGCCCGGCATGGCGGTTGGGAAACAGCAGCACGGGATTGCGGTGCACCGACCAGAAGCGGCGCAGCACATCGCGGGTGGCATCGGGCAGAGGCACCAGGCGGTCCTTGTTGCCCTTGGCATCACGGATATGCACGCGCCGGCGCACCGCATCGATATCGCCGACTTGCAATCGCAGTCCCTCACCGAGGCGCAGACCCAGGCTGTAGACGGTGAAGAAAAAGACCCGATAGCTGAGTTTATGGGTCGCCCGGAAGAGCCGGGCTGCCTCCTCGACGGTAACGATATCGGGCAGGCGCTGCGTCTTGGGCGGTTTGATCAGGTCGATATTGACCCAGGATTTGCCGAGCACGTGGGTGTAGTAGAACTTGAGCCCGTAGAGATCGAGTTTCACCGCGCTCCAGGAGTGGGTCGAGAGCAGATCGGAGAAATAGTCGGTCAGCTGCTGCTTGGAGAGGTCATAGATGTCGTGCGCGAAATAGTCGCCGATACGCCGGATGGCACGGGCATAGGCCTCGATGGTTTTGGGCTGCAGCCCCTTGAGCTTGAGATGCTGCAGATGCTTAGTGTAATTGCGCTTGAATTTTCGCTCGTTGGGTGATGTCATGGCTTTGTAACCTCATGATTCGTGGTTGAACACCCCCCTCTTCTTGAGGGGGTGAGGTTACATTTTATGACCTTTCAGGAAATGACGATGGATCGATCTTCTTTTCTCCGCGAAGCGGCTTCGTCCAACAAATCATTC
>JARRNW010000375.1:0-4011 GCA_037384565.1 Candidatus Thiodiazotropha sp. | reverse complement strand
TTCGAGGCGGATTTCCAGCCCTACGACAGCCGCTACGATTACCTCTTCAACAGCTACTATTACACCCACGGAAGCATGCATCCCCGGGCCAATCGGGGGCTGCTGTCCAGACCCACGGTTGACGAGATCTACCGATATCGAGAGCAGGTCAACGGGCGGATGCGGCGGGTATTGGAGCAGGCGGGTGAAAAAGAGTGGGAGACCTTGGCTGAGCTGACGATTCTTGGGCTGAATCATGAAGAGCAGCATCAGGAACTGCTGTTGATGGATATCAAGCACAACTTCTGGAGCAACCCGCTCAAGCCGGCGTATCGCGACGATCTGCTGAGATCGACCGGCACGACCCCGACGATGGGCTGGCATCGCCAGGCGGGGGGCATCCACCAGGTGGGTCACTCGGGCGAAGGCTTTGCCTATGACAACGAAACTCCCCGGCATGAGGTGCTGCATGGAAGTTTCGCCCTGGCCGACCGTTTCGTGACCAATGCGGAGTATCTGGCGTTCATCGCAGATGGGGGCTATCGCAGACCCGAACTCTGGCTCTCGGATGGCTGGTCACTGCTCCAGTCCCAGGGTTGGCGGCATCCACTCTATTGGGTCGAGACGCAACCGGAGTGGCAGCAGTTCACTCTGGGGGGACTGCAGGCGCTGAACCCCCATGAGCCGGTGTGCCATGTCAGCTATTACGAGGCGGACGCCTATGCGCGCTGGACGGGGCGGCGGTTGCCTTTGGAAAGCGAACTTGAGTACGTGCTGTCACAGCAGCCCCTTGAGGGGCATTTCGCGGACCGGGAGGCTTTCCACCCCGCACCTGCCGATGAGACGGGTCAATGGTATGGGGAGCTCTGGGCATGGACGGCTTCACCCTACAGCGCCTATCCCGGATTCAAGCCATTGGCTGGCACCATGGGCGAATATAACGGTAAATTCATGGCCAACCAGATGGTGTTGAAGGGGGGGTGTTGCATAACTCCCGCTGGTCATGTCCGCCCGAGTTACCGTAATTTCTACTATCCGGATGAACGCTGGGCCTTTACCGGGATTCGTTTGGCGGAGGACATCTGATGCATCAAATCACCTACCACGATCATAAACCGACCGCGCTGAGTCTCTATGATGCGGTGATTGATGGTCTGTCCCGGGACGTCAAGTCCATTCCGCCGAAGTTCTTCTATGACCGGCGCGGTTCTGAGTTGTTCGATCAGATCTGCGAACAACCGGAATACTACCTGCCTACCGTAGAGTGCCGGATGCTCAAGGAACTTGCGGATGAGATCGCTTCACTGATCGGTCCCGGGCGTGTGTTGATCGAACCGGGCGCGGGCAGTGCCTGTAAGGTCAGGCTGCTGCTCGATGCACTAAAGCCCAGCGCCTTTGTACCGATGGACATCTCCTTCGACTACCTCAAGGCGAGCGCTCGATCCCTGTCCGGTGAGTTTCCCTGGCTTCCGATCCACGCGACCTGCATCGATTTCACCCATTCCATGCCGATTCCTGATGCTGCTCCGGAGGATCCGAGATTGGTGTTCTTTCCCGGGTCCAGTCTGGGTAATTTTAATCGTCAAGAGGTTAGACGATTTCTGGGGCTGGTGGCGGAAACCCTGGGGCAGGATGGTATGTTGTTGATCGGAGTCGATACGAAAAAGAGTCAGGGTGTTTTGAATGCGGCCTACAACGATGCCGCGGGGGTGACCGCCGACTTCAATCTCAATCTTCTGCATCGACTGCGTCACGAACTCGATGTGGAGCTGGATCCCGATGTGTTCGAGCACCGTGCCTTCTACAACTCGGATGAAGGTCGGGTGGAGATGCATCTGGTGAGCACCTGTCACCAGACACTATGTATTGACGGCCACCGCTTTGAGTTCCGCGAAGGGGAGTCTTTGCATACGGAAAACTCCTACAAGTATGCTCCGGATGAATTCATCGTCCTGGCGGAGCAAAACGGGTTTCAACCGGTGCGGCATTGGGTCGATCCCCAGGGGCTGTTTGCCATCTATCTGTTGGCGACTTGAGTCAAGTGTCCGATTGTTCCCGGATCTCATCTTCCAGCATGTCCAGGGCACGAAGAAGGGTTTCGGATACCCCCACCAGCTCTTCCATGTAGGTGCGCGCCATCTCCATGCGCCGATTCTCCCGGGTGGCGCGGCTGCTGAAGAGGGTTTTCAGACTGAGTTTTTCGGGTTCCTGCAACACTTGGAAGATCCGCTTGTAGATCTCGTGCAGCATTTCATGGGGGGCGTAGATCCCGTCGTAGGAGATGAGGTGGCCGAGCTTGGTTTTGCCTTCTCCGTGATACCATTTTCCGAAGATGCAATCGGTGTGTTCAACAGGAATCTTTTCCTCGCTTACCGCGACACCGGACACCAGCGCCTGGGCATAAGCCCGCCACTTGATGTGCGCACCCTTGGCCTTTCGGAGTTTTTCCAAGGCATCTTTTTTATCGAATTCCGGCATGTCCTCAATTCCTCATCATGGGTAGTTATCGGTGTCAGGGTACAGCGTACTTGTCGAAAAGAGGGCAAGCGACATCCGATAATTCGCTTTGATTTTATTATTGAGAAATGGCTTCAGACCGACAGGTTGACAAAGGGATGCCTATCCCCGCATCCAATGTGAGAGTATTAACAAGCCATTAGTTAACGTCAAGCAATCGATCCGCGTTCCCGTCTTATGTTGTCGTTATTAACCCGAATGGCACTTACTTAAGTCAAAAAAACCACCGTCATCCCGGCGCATGCCGGGATCCAGAAGGCGGGACGGTGCGATGGGCACGCTTCGGCTAAACAGGGCATATTTAGGTGCCGGGTTAATATCAAGCGATGCTGATTTGGCCATCGAGATAGACGTCTTGAATTGCGTTCAACAGGGCGACACCCTCATCCATTGGACGTTGAAAGGCCTTACGTCCCGAGATCATGCCCATACCGCCGGCTCGCTTGTTGATTACTGCAGTGCGAACGGCCTGCGCCAGATCACCTTCCCCCGAGGAGGCGCCACCGGAATTGATCAACCCGGCGCGGCCCATGTAGCAGTTGGCTACCTGGTAACGGACCAGGTCGATGGGGTGGTCAGTGGTGAGTTCGGAATAGACCTTGTCGTGGGTTTTGCCGAATTTGATGGCCCGGTAGCCGTCGTTGCCGATGGCCTGTTTCTGCTTGACGATATCCGCTTCCAGGGTCGCCGCCAGATGGTTGGCCTGACCGGTCAGATCGGCGGCGGTGTGGTAATCCACGCCATTCACCTTGAATGAGCTGTTGCGCAGGTAGGCCCAGAGTACGGTAACCATGCCCAGTTCATGGGCTTGCTGGAAGGCCTCGGAAATCTCCACGATCTGGCGCCGGGATTCGGCCGAGCCAAAGTAGATGGTGGCGCCCACCGCCACCGCGCCCATGTCGAAGGCCTGTTCGACGCTGGCGAACAGGGTCTGATCGTAGATCGCCGGATAGGTGAGCAGTTCGTTATGATTCAGCTTGACCAGGAATGGGATCTTGTGGGCGTATTGGCGGGCTACTGAACCCAATACACCCAGAGTCGAGGCCACTGCGTTACAGCCGCCCTCGATGGCCAGCTCGACAATTTTGGCCGGATCGAAATAGATCGGGTTGGGGGCAAACGAGGCGCCGGCGGAGTGTTCTATGCCTTGATCCACTGGCAGGATCGACAGGTAACCGGAACCCGCCAGACGTCCGGTGTTGAACAGGCTCTGCAGGCTGCGCAGGACTCCGGGTTTGAGGTCTTTACCGGCGACCACCCGGTCTACGTAATCCGGGCCAGGGAGGTGCAGAAGGCTGCGATCGATGGTCTGGCATTGGTGACTTAGGAGACTTTCCGCCTCCGATCCTAACAGTGCGTTGATGTCAGTCATGAGTGATTCCTGCGGTGGCTGAGAGTAGCAAAGGCATTACCAGTATAGTGTCAATCTCGCAGGTTGAAAGATGTTGCCTGTGTGGAAAGTGCAAATCTCAGGATAGGGGGTGTTCAGAGGTTTCCTCTTCGTCCCGGTATTGC
>JARRNW010000374.1:0-4012 GCA_037384565.1 Candidatus Thiodiazotropha sp. | reverse complement strand
GAATCGGCCGGATCGAGGGCCGATTCTGAATCATGGATGTTCGCGAAGTGATCCCGAACTCAATGACAGGCGCAGGAACCGCCGCTGCAACCTCCCCCTGAGGAGTTTGAGTTTGAGTTTGATTCTGATTTGCCGCTCGACTTACCTGAATCATGCAGGTTCTTCTTGCTGCCGCCCTTGAAATCGGTCTCGTACCAGCCACTGCCCTTGAGGCGGAAACCGGCAGCCGAAATCAGCTTCCGCAGAGTCGGCTGTTTGCACTCCGGGCATTCGGTCAACGGGGCATCGCTCATCTTTTGTAACGCCTCCAACTCGTGGTTACAGGCCTCACAGCGATATTCATAGATCGGCATAAAATGTCCTCAATTTCTGTTCGAGTCGTCTGGTGCACCATCTGCACCATCGGATATTTCCGCCATATAATGGGGTCAATCGAGGGGGACTTCAAGAACCTTAAATCCGCAGCTCCCAGGGGTTGGAGAATAACCTCCTGAGCACGCTGCAAACATCTTGACTCCAACCTATTCGTCGCTCCGCTCTTTTTGTTCCCGCCGGATTCTGAGCATCTCGCTCTGACGGCGGGTAATATGGCGAATCAGTGCATCTCGATCGGCGGGCCGAATCAGGGAGAAATTGATCCGAACATGGTAGGGAAAATCGGGATTCACCGCATGAGCCTCCTCCAGGTGAACCACTTCCCCATAGGCCAGAACCCCTGCATAGGAGGGCAACAGCAGCATTTTGAGTTCAACCGTTGAACCGGGTTCGATGTGCTTGTCACTGTCCATGGCCAGTCCGCCGGCACTCAGGTTGACCGCCTGTGCCGGTTGTTCAAGCAATTCCCGCTCCTCGGTGAGGAAACTGCGCCCCAGGAGGTTGATTTTTTCATCCAGCGCCTTGAGATAGTCGGCAATATCCAGATCACGCTGCTCGATGCGGTGCAGGGAGGCAGACAGGTGTTGACTGATTTCCTGCAGACGGGTCATCACGGTAAACCGGTCTCCCGCCTGCAGTTGCTGCTCAATGCTGTCGGGTACCTGATCTTTATCGATTACCCGGCAACGCACCTGGATCGAGTCGTCAATACGGAAGAACTCCCGGCGTTCATCCCGGTTTTCCTCATTTTCGGTAGACATCACTCAGACTCCTAAATTCAGGGTGTGTCGTTCACGGATAGGGATTCAGATTCCGTATCTTCGCCACGTTTGATCACCAGTTCAACCCGGCGATTCTTGGCCCGCCCCTCTGGGGTATCATTGGATTCCAAAGGTTTGGAATCAGCATAGCCCTGAATCAAAAAACGGTTCGGATCAAGTTCCGCATTGCTCAACATAGCATGCACCACCGTCACTGCGCGTGCGGAGGACAGTTCCCAGTTGGAACGGAAGCGCTTGGTTGAAATAGGAATATTGTCCGTGTGCCCCGCAACGATGATTTTACCCGGGGTTTTGGCGATCACCTCGGTGATTTTGGAGATCACTTTAAAAAACTCGGGGTTGAGATTCGCCCGCCCTGATGGAAACGAGCCTTTTTCCCGAATGCGGATGATGATGTTGGTCGACTCAGTCTCCACATGGATCACCCCTTCTGCTATCTCCACATCAAGCATCTGCTTCAACTCGTCGGCCTGCGCCTTGACCTCCTGCTCCAACTTGGCCTGCATAGCCGCCTTGGCCTCATCAATATCCACTGAGCTGTCCTGTGAGGTCTCCCGCTGTAGAAACTCCTGTTCCAGGTCACTGGTGGTCTGACGAATCTCATCCGTGATAGTCGGTTCGGGCTTGCCGGGACTGAACTCCTGCATAACCACGCTGGTCCCTTTGACCACCTCGACCTCCGGCACCTCCCGTTGCACACCGAAGGCGTCTTTCATCGACTCAGCCATCTTCTTGAAACGCTGGGCATCCACTTCCGCGAAGGATAGCAGTAGCACGAAAAAGCACATCAGGAGTGACATAAGGTCGGCAAAGGTGGCTAACCAGGGTGGCAATCCCGCATCGCATTTGGGGCATTCGTCCGCCATGGGTCATTCATCCTGGGAAGGACGTTTGCCGGTTGGCAGGTAGGTACTCAGGAGTTGTTCGAGCACACGCGGGTTCATTCCCTCCTGAATTCCCGAGATGGTTTCCATAATCAGCGACTTGTTGGTCTTTTCCATGCCGCTGGCACGTGCCAACTTGTCCGCGATGGGTTGGGCGAAAGCATTGGCGATGACCGCTCCGTAAAGCGTAGTCAGCAGAGCCACCGCCATGGCGGGACCGATACTAGCCGGATCGGACATGTTGCTAAGCATCTGCACCAGACCCACCAGGGTACCAATCATCCCCATGGCCGGGGCCATCGCCGCTATATTCTTGAACATGGTCTGTCCCACTTCGTGGCGTTGGATGGTCAGATCGATATCCTTGGTCAGCAGTTTGTTGACCAGCACCGGGTCGTGTCCGTCCACACACAGACCGATCCCCTGTTTGAGAAACGGGTTGCTGATCTCCTGGCCTTCGAGTGCCAGCAGCCCATTCTTACGGGCGATATCCGCCAGTTCCACGGCTTCCGCAATGAGCTTCTTGGGATCGTCGGTCTTGTAAAAAAAGGCCTTCAACCCGATGCCGAAGGATCCCAGGAAATCACCCAGGGTGAACTGCATCAGGGTCACCATGAAGGTTCCACCGACTACAATCAGGACGGACGGAATATTGACAAACAACATCACATCACCACCCGATGCGATTGCTCCGATGATGATGCCAAAACCACCCAACAAACCTACGAGTGTCGCGATATCCACCTGTATACCCTGCGCCTCTGCCAGATTGTATCGATCATCCCTACCCTGAGAATCGTCATCATTGCCATGACCGATTCCGTGACCTGCTTGGTTTAGCGGTCAAAACCAGGCAAACTTTAATTCCTCCAAGCGGTGTAAAAACACTGAGATTACCCGAATCCGGAGATACCAGCAGCCCCACACCAGCGCATAAAAAATCATGGAAAAAAGCATACTCATCACCGGTTGTTCCAGTGGCATTGGACTTTGCGTTGCGCGGGGTCTGCGTGCGCGTGGTTTTCGGGTTTTCGCCACCGCACGCACCCCCCGGGATGTCGCGGATTTGCAAGTGCAGGGGTTCGAAAGCTGTATTCTGGATCTGCGCGATAGTGTCAGTATTGGCGAGGCCGTGGAAGATGTCCTGCAACGCACCGGGGGCCATCTGTATGCCCTGTTTAACAATGGTGCCTACGGCCAGCCGGGCGCAGTGGAGGATTTGACCCGGGAGGCCCTGCACCTGCAGTTCGAGACCAATCTGTTTGGCTGGCACGAACTGACCTGTCGGGTGATACCCGTGATGCGCAAACAGGGCTATGGCAGGATTATCCAGAACAGCTCGATACTGGGCTACATGACGCTACCCTACCGAGGGGCCTACGTGGCCAGCAAATACGCTCTGGAGGGACTCACAGACACTCTGCGCCTGGAATTGGCGGGCAGTGGGATTCATGTCTCACTGATCGAGCCCGGCCCCATCGAGAGCCGCTTCCGTGCCAACGCCCTGGCCATGTGGCGGAAACATATCGATGCGGATCACTCGTTTCACCGGGACCACTACCAGGCCATGCTGAGCCGACTCGAGAAACCGGGACCGGCGGCACCCTTCACCCTGCCACCCGAAGCGGTGCTCAAGAAGGTCATCCACGCCCTGGAGAGTAGTCGTCCCAGGATTCGTTACCCGGTCACATTTCCCGCGCACCTGTTCGCGTTACTGCGCCGGCTACTGAGCAGCCGGGGTATGGATCGGGCGCTGTTGCGCATCTCCGGGAAGGGTCGGCGTTGACCGGAGCATTCCACCGGTTGAAGCCCCGCACCGATCTGTGACATGATCCCTGACCCCTTAAGTTACCACCGCTGACCCCTACCATGAGCAAAGAGATACCCATCCCGACCGAAATCAATCTGCATCAGAAATCCCGCATTCTGGCACTGCGGTTTTCTGACGGCGCCAGCTTCGAACTGCCTTGC